>JADLHH010000165.1 GCA_020848855.1 Anaerolineae bacterium
AACTGCTTTTCTCAGTCCTCAGCACTCTATTAAACTACAAGTTTGTCGTAGAGCAACTCCTGGCTCAAGCCGGGGAGCACCGTCTCGCGGCTTTGCAGGGTCAGCGCCGCCGCCGTCATGCCGAGCCGCATCGCCTCATCGACCGGCACTTCGTTGAGGAGTCCGAAGATCACCGCTGCGCTGAACGCGTCGCCCGCGCCGGTGGCGTCAACCACCTGCGTACGCATGGCACGGATGAAGCCGCCGCCGCTGCCGTCGGCATAGGCGACCCCCTGCTCGCCGAGCGTGACGACGGCGATCTGCACACCCATCGACACCAGATGCCGCGCCGCCTCAATCGCCGTTTCGCGCGTGCGAGCGGGGTCGGGCAGCCCACAGAGCGCGGTCGTTTCGGCAGCATTGGGCGCGATCATGTACACGCTCGACAGATAGGGATTCAGCCGCACCGCCAGCGAGGGCATGGTCGGGTCGGCACACACGCGCGTATGATAGCGGTACGCCAGCTCGAACAGCGTCTCCAGCGCCTCGGCGCTTAGCGTGGCGTCGATCACGATCAGGTCGGAGTCTTCGAACAGCGGCTCGTGCTTCCACAGGTAATTCGGGTCGACGCTGCGCACGATGTCGAAGTCGCTGATCGTCACCAGCGGCTCGCCGTCGTCCTCTTTCATGATCGAGACCCGGCTGCTGGTATGCGCATCGCGGAGCGCGCGAACATGCTCGCAGTCGACACCATGATCCCGGCAATGGCGGAGCACCTGCCTGCCGAACGAATCCCTGCCGACGGCGGTTAGCAGCCGAGTTTCGACTTCCAGCCGCGCCAGATTTTCGGCGATATTGCGGGCAACGCCGCCGACGCTGGTACGCACTCTACCGAGATTGGTGGTATCCCACAGCACCGGCTCCGGGGCGATTGCCTTAACGTCAATCCCCGCTGACCCAACGACGAGCACTCGTCCTTCAGGCATCGGTTCCCTCCCGCTCCAGCCAGGCAATGAGATCGTGATCGCGTCGAGTATAGACCTTCGCGCGCCCGCCGTCGAACGGCTGTCCTGACGGGATCAGCCGCAGGCGCAGGCGATCCTGGCGCGGCTTGCCGTCGCGCTCCCAGTGGGCACTCGTCTCCTGCACCGCCAGCAGGGCGTCGGCGCTGCCGAAGCTGCGCGCCGCTCCCTTCGCCCCCACCGGGACGAAACAGGCGCTCCCCGGCGTGATCAGAGCGAAGCCGCCGCTGGTGATCCCGTAAGGCGACGTGTCCCGGTCGACGTGGTAGCGCGCCAGCACGAAGCTGTCCGGCACGTTCAGCACGAAATACGGCAGGAAGCCACGCCAATATTCCCAGCTATCGAGCTGGACGCCGAGATAGGTTTCTTCGGCATCGTCCGAAAGCAGCATTTGCAGCGCAGCGCTGTCGATGTGCGCGCTGGAATAAACGTACAAGCCGCTGGTGGCGACGCGCACGGCGGTTTCGGGACCGGACGCCTGCCCGCGCAGCCGGATGAACCAGCACAGGCGGTTATCCCGGCTGTAGAGCGTGCCGTCCGGCTGAAGCGTCAGTGCGGCGCTGACTTCGAAGCCGTCCATCCAGATGGGGGCGACCAGCACGCCTTTTGGCTTCATCTGGCGCACCCACGCGCGCGGCACATCCCACACGCCCGCCGTCGCCATGATGCGGTCGTAGCTGGCACGCGGGGCATACCCCACCGCGCCGTCGCTTTCAACCACCTGCACCTGACTCATGGCGGCGCGCTGCAAATTCGCCCGCGCCTGTTCCGCGACCTGCGCGTCGATTTCGATGGTCGTGACCTTGCCTTCGTCTCCAACCAGATACTGCATCAGCGCGGCGTTGTAGCCCGTTCCGGTGCCGATTTCGAGGACGTTTTGCCCCGGCTTCAGGTCAAGCTGCTGAAGCATGATCGCCATCATCGATGGCTGGCTGGAAGAACTTAAAACCGTGCCGTCTTCATCGACCTTGATCGGCACGGCTTCATCTTTGTAGACCTGATCCAGCGGTAGATTGGGCAGGAAGGCGGCGCGTGGCAGGGCGCGAAACGCGGCTTCGAGCGCGGTATCAAGCAGACCAGCCCGCCTGATAGAGTCGATCAGCGTTTGCGCCGTCGCCGCTTCAGGCATACCGGTTGTACTCGGCATACCACGCGCGCCGCTTGCGCAGCGAGACGCCGGCTTCGGCGTCGCTGCGGCGGGCGGTGCGCACGCGCCCGCGCGCGTCGATGTGGACCTGCCCGGCGCGCTGCAGCCGCGCGAATTCTTCCGGTGTGATCACCGGGGCGGGTTCGCCGCCGAGCCGTTCCAGACGCTCGCTGTACTCGTCGTGGACGGCGCCATTCCCGGCTTCAGGCTGGTCGTGCGGAACCTGCTCAGCGTCATTGACGGGTGTCTCGCCGCTCGGCTGATTTGGGAGTTGATTCTGCTCGTCGTTCACGATTTCTTATCCTCGTTCTCTTCCAGGACAATCCCCGTCATCTGCATCAAATCGTCCAGCGAGGATTCCTGCTCCTGCGCGGGACCGCCGCAGACCAGACAATGCGGATTGCGTTCTACCGTTGCCCAGACCGCCGAATATGGCGGGCTGATCTCGCCGGAGATGATCTCCAGCGACGTGTTCGCCAGTATAACGGTGTTGCCGGGCATCGCGCGGTGGACTTCCGTCCCCTTCAGCAGTTCGTTGAGCGCCATATCCGCCTGCACCGAGGCGATGCGGACGACGTGCAGCCACAAACCCGGCTCGGCTTCGAGCGTTCCACCTTCCCCGATCATACCATAATCGAGTTCGGCGGCGTCATCCGGTTTCGCCAGCTCATCGCGCAGTTCCGCCGCCCAGCAGGCGTAGCACGGGCCGTCGTATGGGTGAATGATCGCTATGTCGCCGCCTTCGCCGCGCTCGTAAACCCCGGCATAGACAGCGGTCAGGCGACGCTCCAGGCACGCCTGATTGATGACGTATTTCGAGTTTTCGCCATCGACGCCGACCACCAGCAGGTCGAGTCCGTCGAGCGCGTCGAGATGCTGCTCGATCCGCCCCACGCGGGTCGAGACTTCGGCGTTCGGGTTGCGCTGGCGGATCAAACCCGCGACTGCTTCCGGCTTTGGGCGACCGACTTCGCGCAGGTCGGCGACGTGGCGCACGACGTTCGCCATCTCCAGCGTATCGTCGTCGATCAGCACGAACCTGCCGACGCCACTCATCGCCAGGCTGAGGGCGACGAAGCCCCCGCCCGACCCCAAGCCGACGATGCCGACGCGCTTGTGCGCCAGCAAATCAAGGTTGCGCGAGCCGATCAGCCGCTCGACGCGATCCCAGGTCATGATACTTCCTCAGACGATTCGGTCGATTCAGGCTTGGTGACGCCCAGATGCGCTTCGACCGCGCGAACGTAATCGATCAGGTGCATCTCCGGCGTCCAGTCCAGGTCGAGATGAACCGCCTGCGATTCGACCCAGGCGTTAGCGAATACCTTGTACATGTCGTCGTCCGGCTGCATCTGCACAAACGGCGCGACCCGCGCTTTCGGCGGGCGCTGCGGGTAATCGTGCGACGTGACCAGGATCAGCAGTCTGTCTGACCCCATACGCGCCGTCAGAAAGCAGATTTCCAGCGGCGGTTGGTTGTCGCTGTCCCACAGCACCAGCGTGATGAACAAGCCGTCATCTTCGAGCAGGCGCGTCTCGTCGGCGAAGCGCTCGCCGTGAACCAGATGCCAGGGATATTCGACCAGCGCCGGCAACTGGTCATTCGGGTAAAGCGTCGGCGTGACCGGCATGAACATGCGCGACTTGTTGTCGATATACCAGAAATCGACGCGCAGCGCCGTGCCGTCGGGCTGCGGCGCCATCAGAAAGTTGGTCAGGGCGTTGGACACGCCGATGGTATGCGGATGCCCCAGCGTGACAATCGGCGCGAGCAGAAAATCCATGTGATTGCTGGGGTCGTCCAGCCAGTCGAGCGCGGTCAGCAGGTCGCCGCCGCTGGGCTGGATCATGAAGCCGGGCTGCTTGTGCCAGTCGCCCAGGTAACGCAGCGGCACGTCCCATTTCTTCTGCGCGTGCAACTGGCGGTGCTGCTGCCAGTTCTCCTGCAGCCACCAGATTAATTCGTCCTGCCGGTCGTCGCCCTGCTGGAAGGTGTGGAACTGCCGTACTGCCGTCTCGTCGGGCGAGATAGTGTCCAGCACGTAGAGCGTCGGCACGCCGTTGGTATGCGTGCCCGGCACCACCAGCCCGACCATCGCCTCGCCGGTTTCGTCTTCGATGCTGTAGCGCGCCGCCGCCGTCATTTTGTCGATCACGCGGCGTGACACGACCAGATTCGGGACGCTGCGCCCCTGCCAACGATTGAACATCTCGGTTATCTCCAGCGCCGGGGCGGGAGCGGGGTATTCGGGTCGACTCGTTCCTCAATCCCGGGCCATTCTCCGGTCGAGCGCCAGGTATAGTAGGCATACAGCCACTGAATCGCCCAGCCCGCGACCGTCACCGCCGTCGAGCGGCCGGGGTTCCAGCCGTAGCGCTCGCCGTCCTTCGGGTTGAACAGGCACAACTGCCCGTCCTCGTACTGGTGCTTCTGGCTGTAAATGCGCGGCTTGAGCACGTAGGCTTCGGCGGGGCGGTTCGGGTAGTCGTTCGGATACACGATCTTGAGCGTGTGCTCCGGCGCGCGCAGCGTCGCCAGGTTCAACTCGACCGTCCCTTCCCAGTGCAGCAAATCGAACTGCGGCACGACCAGCCTGAAGGTGTTATCAAATGCCGCCCGCATCGCCTCGACTTCCAACCGCAAACGCGGAGAGACATTGCTCCGCGTTCCCCACCATGCAGCCATGGCACTCCTCAAGGAACGTCCGCATTACACTGCCCATTATTGTACCATGCCGCACGGACACAAACGCCTCAAAACTAGGTGTTTAATGTCTATACGCAAAAGCGCCGATGATGTTGCGAAGATCGCCGCGAAATGAGCATGGCTTTATGTCATGGTTCGGGTACACTTGGCGTTCCGTAATTGCGGAGGAATCCATGAGCTGGCAAAACCTGGTCGACGGCAACCCCGAACTCGCCGCCTACGGCGCAGCACGCTTTGACGACCATGTCGCTTACCTGGCGACGACGCGCCCGGACGGTTCGCCTACCGTGCATCCGGTCAGCCCGATCCTGCGCGAAAACCGCCTGTTCGTGTTCATGTACCCCACGTCGCCCAAAGCCCACGATCTACAGCGCGGGAGTCGCTATGCCCTGCACTGCGCTGTCGAGGATCGGTCAGGTGGCGCGGGTGAGTTTTACATTCGCGGCAGCGCGCAGCAGAACCTGAACACCGACGATTGGGAACTGGTGCGCCCCGAACACCCCGACGAGTTCAACACCAAATACATCCTGTTCGAGCTTGCGGTCGAACAAGCCTTCTCACTGATTTATGATGGCAACGAAATCCTTCAGAGCCGCTGGCGGCAGCGCTGAGCCGGAGCTGATATGGAATTTCGACCGATGACACCCGACGACTACCCGGCGGTCGTCGTCCTGGAACTGGAAGTGCAGGCAATTCACGTCGAAGGCGCGCCGCGCCGCCACATTCCGTTCGGCGTGACCTCGCTGGAGAGCTATAAAGCAATTCTGGCAGACCCGGCGAATAGCGTGCTGCTCGGCATCGTCGATGGCGAAGTCGTCGGCTACATGCACTACGAGGTCATCGACGAGCCGCAAGGCGAATGGCGTTATGCTCAGCGTGTCGTCCACGTCCACTCGCTGACGATCAAGGAAGAACACCGCCGTCACGGCTACGGCGAGCAGTTCATGGACTACGTCACCGACGCGGCGCGCGAGCAGGGAGCCAGCCACGTCACGCTGGAAGTGTGGGCATTCAACCAGCCCGCGCACCGCTTCTACGAGCGGCTCGGCTTCGTCCCCACCCAGATTCAGATGGAGAAGAAGGTTTGACCGACACCACATCCAATCGGCTGAAAACCGGCGCGCCGGTACGCCTGCGGGCAGTCGCCATCCCCGCCGAACATGGCGGCTGGAGCTTCCTGCTGGAGCCGATTGTGCTCGGCTTGCTGGTCGCGCCGTCGGTTCCTGGCTTGTTGCTCGGCATCGGCATGTTCTTTGCATTTCTGGCGCGGCATCCACTGAAGCTGGCGCTCTCCGACCGGCGGCGCGGCAAGCGTCTGGCGCGGACACCGGCGGCGGAACGCTTCGCGCTTGGCTACGCGGCGGTGAGCGCTGCCGGCTTCGGGCGGGCGGTCGCGCTCCACAGCCCCGAAGTCCTGCTGCCGCTCGTGGCAGCCGCGCCGTTGTTTACGCTGCAAGCCTATTTCGATGCGACCAATCAGGCACGCGCAGCCGCCGCCGAATTATTGGGCGTGGTCGCGCTGGCGGCGTCGGCAGCCAGCATCACGCTGGCGGGCGGCTGGTCGCTGGTGCCCGCCTTCGCGCTGTGGGCGCTGCTGGCTGCGCGCGGGCTGCCGTCGATCCTGTACGTGCGCACCCGGCTGCGGCTGGAACGTGGGCAGCCTCACGACCGTCGGCTGTCACTGATCGCGCACATCGCCGCGTTGATCATCGTGAGCGTGCTGGCAGCAGGCGGCTTAATCCCCGCGTGGAGCATCAGCGCGCCGCTGGTGCTGCTGGCGCGGGCGGTGTATGGACTGTCGCCGTATCGCCGGGGTCGCACCGCTAAGCAGATCGGCGTACAGGAAGTGTTCTTCGGCGTGGTCGCCATTGCGCTGATCGCGCTGAGTTACGCCGGGAATTGAGGTCGCCAATTGAAAACCCGGACATTTGTGACCCCTTTCACATAACAATGATCCGCACATCATTGAAATAAAGTAAAATATTTGAAATGATTATTGACTTCGTGTGAAGCCGGCACTAGAATCGAGATAGAAGAAAGAATTCTATCAACCACCCCCATTGGGTTTGTGGTTAGCATCACCCAGAAAGGTGAAACAGGATGTACAACTGGG
>JADLHH010000166.1 GCA_020848855.1 Anaerolineae bacterium
GGGGACGCGAGAACATCGCCGATAGTGACGCCGTGTTTAGCCGGAGCATCGTCAATCAGGCGCTCAAGGAAGGTCAGGCGATTTTGACGACTAATGCGTCTGCCGACGACCGCTTCCAGAATGTCAAGAGCATTGTCAACAACAACCTGCGCTCGGTGCTGTGCATCCCGCTCACGATTCAGGGACGGGTGATCGGCGCGCTGTACGCCGATAACCGCATCACGCAGGACGTATTCCGCAAAGAGCAGATTCCGCTGCTGTCGGCGTTCGGGACACAGGCTGCCATCGGCATCGAGAACGCGCGGCAGTTCGGGGCAGTCAAGCAAGACCTGGATAATGCACTCACGGTGCTGGAATCACTGCAGATCGAAATCGACCGCGCCCGCGTGACCAAGCAGGTTAGCGAAATCACCGATACCGATTATTTCCAGCGGCTTTCGGTAGAGGCGCGCAATATGCGCCAGCGCGGTAAAACCGGCGAGGGAACCAACACGGCGACGTGAAGAAGACCGGCTTGCTGAACCAACCCCTGTCTTCGCTGATCGCGGGGCTGGGGCATACCGACACGATTGCGATTACCGACGCGGGTCTGTCCATTTCGCCGACGGTCCAACGGATCGATCTGGCGATTTCGGCAGGCGTGCCCGGCTTACTGGACGTGATGCGAGCGGTGCTGACCGAAATGCAGATCAGCGGCGCGGTGGTCGCCAGCGAACTGGCGGAGCACAGCCCGCAGTTCTATGCCGACCTCGTCCAGCTACTCGATGGCGTCGCGCTCACGGAAATCCCGCATACCGAACTGCTGGAGATGACGCGCAATACCCGCGCCGCGATCCGAACAGGCGAGTTCACCCCGTTCGCCAACGTCATCCTGATCTCCGAAGTGGTCTTCTGAAGCGAGAATAATCCAGAAAAGGAACGGTCAGGCAGTTGTGCTTCGCCTGACTGTTCGTATTTACCCCTCGACGGCGACGGCTTGCTCTCTGACCTCGGTCACCAACCCATGACGGCGGGCGGCGTTCTCGAGAATGGTGTTGATTAGCCGCTCGTATTCCCATCCTGCCGAGTCGGTCTGCAGGCACAGATCACTGAAGTGCGGCGTTAAGCCCGGCAGCGGATTGATCTCCAGAATATAGGGCTGCCCATCGTCTGCCGAAAGGCGAAAATCGACGCGCGCCACGTCCTTGCAGCCCGTCACCCGGAAGACTGCCGCCGCCAGCACGAGGAGCCGGTGTTCCATTGCCGGGTCAAGCGGGGCGGGGCATTGGAAGCGGTAATCGAGTTCGGTCTTCATGCGGTTGGTGTAGATATCGGCTTCGGTCGCGGAGTGGCGCTGCACGTCCATTTCGAGGATCGGCAGAAACGTCAGCGTATCTGGCAGGTCGCCGCCGACATTGTGCTCGCTCAGTCGGCGCGCGGCGGTCGGCTGCAGGTTGCCGAGCATCCCGACCATCAGTTCACGCCCGCTGATGTAATGCTCGCACAGAATCGGCTGGTGGTAGCGGTCGATCATCTGACCGAGCCGTTCCCGAAGCTGGCGGATATCGGTCACGATGCTGTCGGCGGTGATGCCCATGCTTGTGCCTTCGCGGCTCGGCTTGACGAACAGCGGAAAACGCAGATTGCCGCTTTCGTCGGCGAGTTCGTCGCAGATCGGTTCGTCGGCGCGTTCGAACACCTGGAATTCAGGCGTCGGCAGGTCGTGGTAGGCGAGGACGCGCTTGGTCATCGGCTTGTCGAGCGCCAGCGCCAGCGTGAGCACCTGGCTGCCGGTGTACGGGATGCGCAGCATTTCCAGCAGGGCGGGGATTTGTGCCTCGCGCCCGTCGCCGAAGTGGCTTTCGGCGATGTTGAAGCAGATATCCGGCTTGTACTCCATCAGCCGCTGGATCAGGTTGAAGGGCGGCAGGACACTGGCTTCAAAGAACTCGGCGCTGTGCCCGGCGCTTTCCAGCGCGGCGACAATGCCGTTGACGGACTTTTCGCCGTCGAGGTCGTCCCAGCGGTCGGCAGGCATTCCTTCCCAGCGGGGGGCATTCGTTTTCAGGTTGGCAAGTACGGCGACGCGCATGGCTCACTCTTCCTCGTAATGGTGATTGCCGTTCAGCAAGGGTTCCGGCTTGGCAATACCCCCGCCGTCGCCGTTTACGTGGTACGGTTCCCACTTGCGGGTGTCACTGTTCAGCCGGTGACGACCGCCGTTGCGCCGATGGGTCTCGTCGAAGCCTTCCGGCTTGATCGCCAGCGCGTCGCCTTCCAGCAGGCTGCTGACACCTTCCTGACCCGGTTCAGCGCGCCGCTGCACCTGTCGGTCGAGGTGATCGATCAGATGCGGGTCGTAGTCGTCCGGCTCGGTGTAGGTCGAGATATAGCCCTCGTAGTTGCGCAGCACGATTTTGCCGGGCGACTGGCTGATCACGTACTGGGGCATGACCGGGATTTTGCCGCCGCCGCCGGGCGCGTCGATCACATAAGTCGGCACGGCGTAGCCGCTGGTATGCCCGCGCAGCCCCTCGATGATCTCGATGCCCCGGCTGACAGTCGTGCGGAAATGCCCGGCGCCTTCGACCAGATCGCATTGATAGAGGTAGTACGGGCGCACGCGGTTGCGGACGAGCTTGTGCGCCAGTTCGCGCTGAATCGCCACGCTGTCGTTGATTCCAGCGAGCAGCACGCTCTGGTTGCCGAGCGGCACACCTGCGTAGGACAGGCGGTCGAGCGCCTGGCTGACTTCCGGCGTGATCTCTTTCGGGTGGTTGATATGGACGTTGATCCACAGCGGGTGATACTTCTTGATCATGTCGCAGAATTCGGCGGTGATGCGCTGCGGCAGGAAAACCGGCACTCGTGTGCCGATGCGGATGATCTCAATGTGTTCGATGGCGCGCAGGCTGGCAAGGACGTATTCGAGCATACGCGGGGCGATGGTCAGCGGGTCGCCGCCGCTGAGTAGCACGTCGCGCACCTGCGGTGTTCGCTTCAGATATTCGATCTGCTGGTCGAACTCCGCCTTGCTGAAATTCGCCGCCGGGTTGCCGACGATGCGGCTGCGCGTGCAGTAGCGGCAGTAGCTGGCGCACTGGGTCGTCAGCAGCATGAGCACGCGGTCAGGGTAGCGATGCACCAGCCCCGGAACCGGGCTGTGGCGGTCTTCGGCGAGGCTGTCCTCCATCATGCCGTCGAAGGCGCGCAGCTCGCGTCCCAGCGGGATGACCTGACGCCGGATCGGGCACAGCGGATCGTCGGGGTCGATCAGGCTGGCGAAATACGGCGTGATATCGACGCGGAAGACGTTGTCTGCCGTCAAGCCTTCAATTTCTTCAGGCGTGAGATGGATAAACTGCGCCAGTTCCTCGACCGAGTTGAGGCGGTGAGCCAACTGCCAGCGCCAGTCGTTCCAGTCGTCGTCGGGGACGTTTTGCCAGAGGAGAGGGCGGGGGGAATGCGAAGGAGGTTTGTCCGACGACGAATCGGGAGGCTCGGTTGATTCTTCACTCATTGTCATAGGCTGTTTTCCACGCTCCTGCCTGTCAAGCACCTGGTCAACAAAAAAGCCGTACACGGAGTAGCGGCTAAGCAATTTCATCTCCATTATAGGCGAATTTCTGCGCCTGTCTATCAGGTTTTGATGAGAAAATCGCGGGTTCCTAAACAGGAGATGAAAGCTTGTCAGTAATATGGTTTCAGACGCAATCTGTTGATCCTCACATTTCTGAACTGCCCATGCTCACTACCGCGCCCACGCTGCGACCTCGTATGCTGAACATAGGCGTGCTCCGCCTGCTCGTCACAAGCACATTCACAGTAGAGGAGGTCATCGGCGATGGAAACAATATTCACCATTTTCATCATCCTGCACGGATTGGTTCACCTGCTGTATGTGGGGCAGAGCCAGAAGCTGTTCGAGCTACAGCCACAGCTTACCTGGCCCGACGGCTCGTGGGCGTTCTCAGGGCTTCTTGGCGATCCCACGACGCGGTTGCTGGCAAGCATCGTTTGTGTGCTGGCAGCCGTCGGCTTTGTGGGCGGCGGCATTGGAATACTGGCGTCGCAGGCGTGGTGGCGTCCGCTGGTTGTCGGAGCGGCTATCCTGTCCGCCGTCGGCTATCTGCTACTTTGGAACGGGCGGATGCAGAAAATCGACGCTCAGGGCGGGATTGGAATCCTGATCAACGTTGGGATTCTGGTCGTCGTGCTCATGTTGCAGCAACCGCGTTTCGAGTTCTAGCGCACCACTGGGGGAAACGGTAGGGGCACGGCAGGCACACCGCGCCCCTGCGGATCGTCGATGCATTTACTTGGCTGGGACGCTTTCGCTGACCTTGCCGTTGCTCGAAGCCGGTTCTTCTTCGCGCCGGAACTGGCTCATGTACAGGTCGTAGTAAGCGCCCTTCTTCTCCAGCAGTTCGTTATGTGTGCCGCGCTCAATGATCTGCCCGTCGACCAGCATCATGACCAGATCGGCGTTGCGGATGGTGCTCAGGCGGTGGGCGATGACGAAGCTGGTGCGCCCCTGCAGAAGCTGCTCGAACGCCTTCTGGATCAGCCGCTCGGTGCGCGTATCAACGCTCGATGTGGCTTCGTCGAGGATCAGCAATCCAGGGTTCATCAGGGCGACACGGGCGATGGCAATCAACTGGCGCTGCCCCTGGCTGAGACCGCCGCCGCGCTCGCCGAGGACGGTCTGGTAGCTTTCCGGCAGCCGCTCGATGAATGTGTCTGCCGCGACCAGTTTCGCCGCCGCGATTACCTCCTCGTCGGTCGCGCCCAGCTTGCCGTACCGGATGTTGTTCATCACCGTGTCCGAGAACAGGAACGTATCCTGCAGGACGATGCCGATCTGGCTGCGCAGGCTCTGGAAAGTCACGTCGCGCACGTCATGTCCGTCGATGCGCACCGCGCCGCTGGTCACGTCGTAGAAACGCGGGATCAGATTGATGATGGTGGTCTTGCCCGCGCCGGTCGGTCCGACGATGGCGATCATCTGCCCGGCTTCGGCGGTGAAATTGACATCCTTCAGCACCGGCTGGTCGGTCTTGTAGCCCGCCTCGACGTGGTCGAACTGTACCTGACCCTTAATCGGCGGCAGCGCGATGGCGTTCGGCTTCTCGGTCAGGTCGACCGGCGTATCCATGATGCCGAAGATGCGCTCGCCACCGGCAATCGCGCTCTGGATGTTCGCCCAAAGCACGGCGATCTGGGTGATCGGCTGGGTGAAGCGCTGGACGTATTGCACGAAGGCGAACACTGTACCGAGCGATATCAGGGTCGTGCCGAGCAGCGGCTCGTTGCGCAGCAGCGCCAGCCCGCCAACCAGCACGACGATGCCAATCGACACGTAGCCGAGCGCCTCCAGCGTGGGCGAGAGCGCGCTGGTGAACGAGGCGGCGCGGACGTTGGCATCGCGGTTGGCGGCGTTGGCGCGCTTGAAGTTCTCGATATTCTCGTCTTCGCGGTTGAACGCCTGCACCTCGCGCACCCCGGCAATGCTCTCCTGCAGGTCGGCGTTGACGTTGCCCAGCTCCTCACGAGAGACCCGAAACGCCTTGCGCGCCTGGTTCGAGAAGTAGACCGTCGCGGCGAACATGATCGGCACGGTCACGAGGCTGATCAGCGCGTAGGGCACGTTAGTCTGCAACATCTTGATCACGATCCATACCATCAGCAGCGCGCCGCTGATCACGCTGAGCAGCGCGAAGCCGAATACCTGCTGGATTGTCTGGGTGTCGTTGGTGATGCGGCTCATCAGGTCGCCAGCGTCGTTTTCCGAATAGTAGCTGAGCGAAAGCTGATGCAGCTTGTCGAACACGTCCTGACGCATCCGGCGCAGCACCAGTTGTCCCGTCTGGCTCATGACGTAGAAGCCGAGACCGCTGATCACCGAGCCGAGCAGGAACAGCGCGGCGAGCGTCAGCACGAGGCTGCCCAGCCCGGCGAGCTTCACGTCCGCCGTCAGCGTATCAATTGCGCCGCTGCGGATCGCGGCGCTTACGGTGCTGTCGAACCAGCAGTTGCTGGTCGCCTGCGGGAACAGGTAGCAGTCCACCGCCTGCCCGATGTAGTCGGGCGTCACGACCTGCGTCCATGTGGAGACGACGATCAGCGCCAATGCCAGGATGACGCCGGTGATGTACACGCCGAAGTACTGCCCGAAGCGCACCAGCGTCGCGCTGACATTGCTTGCTTTGCTGGTCTCACCTTCGAGCATCCGGCGTCCGCCGTCGAGTCCTCCCATCATGCCCATAGTTATTTCGCCTCCTGTGTCGCTTCAGCCGTCTCGACTTCGGCGTCGCCGACGAGCTGCGAGTTGTAGATTTCAGCGTAGATCGGGCTGTTTTCCATCAGGTCTTCGTGCTTGCCGCGCGCGACGACTTCACCGCGCTCCAGCACGAGAATCTGGTCGGCGTTCAGCACCGTGCTGATGCGCTGGGCGATGACGAAGCTCGTGCGCCCTTCCATCAGCCGATCCAGCGCCTTCTGAATCTGCGATTCGGTGAGAAGGTCGACGCTGCTGGTCGAGTCGTCGAGGATTAGCAGGCGCGGGTTGAGCAGCAGGGCGCGGGCGATAGCGATGCGCTGTTTCTGACCGCCCGACAGCGTCGCGCCGCGCTCGCCGACCGGCGTGTTGTAGGCTTCCGGGAACGAGGTGATGAAGTCGTGAGCGGCAGCGGCTTTGGCGGCGGCGATCACTTCGTCGTCGGTAGCGTCCGGGCGTCCGAAAGCGATGTTATCGCGGATCGTGCCGCTGAACAGGTTCGTCTCCTGCAGCACAATACCGATCTGGCTGCGCAGGCTGTCGAGCGTCACGTCGCGCACGTCATGACCGTCGATCAGCACCTGACCTTCGCTCGTGTCGTAGAAACGCGGGATCATGTTGATGATCGTGGTCTTGCCGCTGCCGGTTCCGCCGAGCAGGGCGATGGTCTGCCCCGGCTGGGCTTCGAAGCTGACGTGGCACAGCACCGACTCGCCGGAATTGAAATAGCGGAAGGTCACATCATTGAATTCGACGCGCCCCTGTATGGGTGGGAGTGGCTGCGCGCCTTCCTTATCGGTCACATCGCTCTTGGCGTCGAGGATTTCGAAAATACGGTTTGACGACGCCACCGCCTGCGACATCAACTGGATGATGAAGCCAAGCTGACCGAGTGGGAAGAAGACGTACAGCAGGTACAGGCTGAACGACTGGTAATCGCCCAGCGAGAGCGTGCCGTTGATGATCTGGTAGCCAGAGGCGTACAGGATGGCTGCCTGCCCGAACTGCATGACCAGAAAGATCACCGGGAACAGGAACGAGAAGGTACGAGCGACCTTCAACTGCTGGTCGTAGAGTTCGACATTGGTCTTGTAAAAGCGA
>JADLHH010000167.1 GCA_020848855.1 Anaerolineae bacterium
GTTCGCCTGTGTGCCCTTCGGCTACATGGGCAGGAAACGCGCCGAGCCGCGCGCCAAAGTCGATTTCGACACGCTGATGCGCGTCAAGCTGGCGGTGCGCGACCTCGCCCGCAGCGTTGGCATCGACACCGACGCCGGCGACGAAGACTACCCGCACTTCTATTACGAGGATACCGACGCGGCGGACGGCGCATATACGCTGGCGATCCGCTCGATCAGGGGCTATGCCAGCGCGGGGACGTTCCTCAACACCGCGCTGACCAGCGACGTGCTGGCGCTGGGCGTCGGCGATCAGCAGGGGACGCAGGTGCTTGACCTGGACGGTAAGGTGCTGGCGCGCGGCGCGGTCGAACGCACCGGCGAGGATGAATATCGGCTGCACGTCGAGAACAACGCCGGCAAAGTCGCGGAATGGCTGCGCGCACTCTCCGACGGCTTCGCCCTGATCGACCGCACCGACGCTTATGCCAAAGTACCGGGTCCGGTCACCGTCGAGATCGTCGGCGCGACGGGCGTCAAAATCGACGACATGAATCCAGTTGCCAACAAAGCTTATTTCGTCGGCGCGAATGGCGCGAATTTCGCTGGCGTGCCCGGCGAGCCGCTGCCCGAATTCACCTGGACGGACACCGAGCCGGAGACGCTCATGCACACGCCGCTGCACGGGCTTCACATTGAACTCGGCGCGAAGATGGCGGGTTTCGCCGGCTACGACATGCCGCTGTGGTACAGCTCCGTCACCGAGGAGCATCTCGGCGTGCGCAAGGGTGCGGGCGTGTTCGACGTGACCCACATGGGCGTTTTCGACGCCCAGGGCGAAGGCGCGGCGGCGTTCCTCGAAGTCGTGACGACCAACGAAGTCGGCGTGCTGGCGGTCGGCGAGTCGCACTACACCTATCTGCTCGATGTGAACGGCGTCCCGCTCGACGACCTGATGATCTACCGCCTGAGCGACGACCACTACCTGATCGTCGTCAACGCCTCGAACAACGACAAGAACTGGGCGTGGCTGAACGCCGTCAGGAACGGCGAAGTTCGCATCGACGCGGCACACCCGGAACGCAAATTCGCGGGCAGCGACCGCTTCATCCTGCGCGACCTGCGCGCCGAATCGTCGGGTGCGGATCGGCGGGTCGACGTGGCGCTGCAGGGACCCGACAGCAAGAAGATTCTGCTGGCGCTGGGCGGTAGCGATGCCGATCTGAGCCGGATTAGCGGGCTGGCGTGGGCGGGTGTCGCTCGCGTGACGCTTGGCGGCTATAACCTGATCGTCTCGCGCACCGGCTACACCGGCGAGCGTATCGCCTACGAGATTTTCGTCCACCCGGAGCAGGCGGCTGATCTGGTGAAGAAGCTGATCGAGCTGGGCGCGAAGCCAACCGGACTCGCCGCCCGCGACAGCCTGCGCACCGAAGCGGGCTTGCCGCTCTACGGGCACGAACTCGGCGGTGACCGGAAGCTGAACCCCGCCGACGCCGGTTTCGGCAACTACGTCAAGCTGTGGAAGCCGTTCTTTGTCGGCAAGGTGGCGTTCGTCACCCACGAGCGCGAGCGCGACGCCGAAGTTGTGCGCTTCCGGCTGGTGAACAAGGGCGGACGCCCGCCGCACCCCGGCGACACGCTGCTCGACGCCGAGGGGAACGAAGTCGGCGTCGTCACCTCGTGCAGCATCGACAGCGAAGGCTACCAACTGGGGCAGGCGTATCTGAAGCAGTCGGTTGGCGGCGAAGGCGCGACGTTGGGCGTGCGCTCGGCGCGCGCGAAACCCGACGCCCCGCCCGTTCCGGCGGCGGTGCTCAGCCGCGTCCCCAGCAGGAAGAAGGCGTAAACCGTTTTGTAGGGGCACGACATGTCGTGCCCCTGCGTGATCAATTCACGGGTTTCGCTTTAGCTGATCGCCCCGGTTTGTTCCTGAGGGCGGCTGCGCGGCGGACGAATCCGAATGATGTACGGCGCATTCCACGCCTGACGGGCGTAAAACGCGATCAAGCCGCCCAGCACGACCAAGCCCCAGTAGACGAGGATCGTGCCGAAGCGCTGGTGATCTGTCACCGACACATTTTCCGGCATTCCCTGCCGGGCGACCCATAATCCCGCCAGCGCGATGCTTCCGCTGACCAGCACGGCGAGGAGATTGAGGATCGTGAAGCGCCACGCCAGCGCCCGAATCTGCTCATGCTCGCTCAGCAGACAGCGGGCGAACGCGATGACGACGCAGCCGATCACGATCACCGCTGGGAGCAGGACGTTGTCGTTGAAAAACGCGTCGACGGCAGCAGCGAACGTGCCTTCTGGCGGAAAGCCAGTGTCCCACGGGATGAGGAACAGCACCGTGATCATCAGCGCGACGTAGCCCAGCAGCGCGCCGCTGGCGACGAACGCCGCCAGCCCGCCTGCTGTGCGCAGCGCCGTGAACAGCCATTGGCGGGTCGTCATTTGAGCATACCTTTCGGCTGCGGCAGTGACGATCAGGTCGGTGAGCGTGGCGAAACCGAGCGCGGCGAGCGCCCGCTGGCTGTCGGAAGCGTCGCGGCAGCAGTCGCGGAAGACCTGCAGCATGTGGTCGCCGTATTCCCGGCGAAACGGCTCAGGATAGAGCTTCAGCAGCCCAGCGTATATGCGAGCGGAAAGTGCGATCATCCGGCTGTGTTTCATGTCGCACCGCCGATCAGCCGCCGCTGCTGCGCGATTCTGACCAGCAGCGCCAGCCGCTCGGCTTCCGCCTGGGCGACGCGCTGCCCGTATTCGGTCAGCCGGTAGTAGCGCCGGCGCTCGTCGCTCAGCTTCGCGTCGACCCGCTCGTCCGCTTCGACGATCAGGTTCTGGTCGATCATCTGCTTGATTGAGCGGTACAGCGGCCCCGGACCGATATTGACCGCGCCGTTCGTCATCTGCGCGATCTGCTGCATGATGCCGTAGCCGTGCAGCTCGCCGTCTGCCAGCACCAGCAGGATGTGAAACACCGCCGGGGACAGCGGCAGCAGGCGGTTGGGATCGTCCATCAGTCAGCCTTTATATCTACTATAGATATAGTCATAGTGGATATTGTGCGCTGCTTGGCGCGAATTGTCAA
>JADLHH010000168.1 GCA_020848855.1 Anaerolineae bacterium
AAAACAGGTCAAGATCGGGTACTGTTTGGATGAGCAAAGGATGTGTCTGTTCACATATATATTGTACTCTAGTTTGCTGCCAAAATCAAGTTTGAATTGCAGCCGTATAGCTTACGTTAATAAATCGAATCTTAGCACAAATGAGCTATTTATCAAGCGAGAGGTCGACGGTGGCAAATCGGCGATTTTCGCGCCGCCGTTTGTGTTACACTGAAATCGTCAGGTATGAGGATCACGGGATGATCACGTTACCCATTCCAACCGATGTGAGTCACAGCGTGCGCGGTCCGGCGCAGGGCAACTGGACATATGCCGACTGGGAAAAGCTCCCCGACGACGGCAATCGCTACGAAATCATCGCAGGAGCGCTCTACATGACGACCGCCCCGAGCTTTTTCCATCAATGGATAATTCAGCGCCTCTATCGGCGCGTCGGCGTACCTGCTGAAGATGCAGGGCTGGCGATCTGCGCGCTTGCACCAGTCGGCGTTCTCCTGCCTACGGGCGCTGCGGTACAGCCGGATTTTCTCATTATCCTCCGGCAAAACACCGGCATCATCCACGAAGGGCGCATACGCGGCGTGCCGGATTTGATCGTCGAGGTGATTTCCCCCGGCAGCGCCGACTACGATGAAGGTGTGAAGCTGGAAGCCTACGCTCGCGCAAACGTGCCGGAATACGCCGTGATCGACCCGGCGACGCGCAAGCTGCGGCTGTACGCGCCGGAAGCAGCGCGGCAAGCGCCGGGTACGTTCGCCGTGCCGCGCGAATTTGCCGAAGGCGATTCGCTCAGCTTCGCTTGCCTGCCCGACATCCTCCTGAATGTAAGCGACCTGTTTGCCAATGCCCCCGATACGACGGTTTAGTCTGCCAATCCTCGCCCTGCTCGTGCTGATACCTGTGCCGATGCTCGCCGTGCAGCCACAGTCCCTCTGCCCGCCTTGCGAAACGCTCTTTCACCGCCTGCGTTCCCAACTCTACGCCCTCGCATTCCGCTACGACGAAGCGATTGCCGACATGGACGCCGCCATCGCGCTCGAATCGGACGATCCGGCGCTCTACGTCGAGCGCGGGCAGCGCATCATCCTGCTGTACGAGTGGGATCGGGCGCTGGCGGATTACAACCGCGCCCTCGAACTCGATCCGCTTTATACCGATGCCTATTATTATCGCGGCATCCTCTATGCCAGCGTCCCCGAAGGCATCGACGCCCGCCGTAACGCCCTCGCCGACTTTGAGCGCTACCTCGACTTCGCGCCGAACGGTCCGCGCGCCGCCGACGCCGCTCGCTACCGCGCGGAAATTCAGGCGCAGTTGAGCGCGCTCGATACGGATTCTTGAACGAATCGCCCGTTTGGGGTAAAACCAGCACCGAGAATCGAATCTTCATTCAATAAATGCTTTTTTGGAGCTTCCCCACCATGAGAAAACGAACGCTCATTGTCGGCGTGGTCGTGATCGTCGTCCTGCTTGCGGCAGCCGCTTACGTCGGCGCGTCGATGGTCGTTTATAACCGGCTGAGCAGCGTCGAGGCGCACTGTGCCGGCGATGCCGACACCCTCGACAACACGCCCGCCAGCTTCAATACTTACAACAACCTGGACACCACCCCATATCAAGTGACGGATTACGAAGAAGTCAGCTTTCCGAGCCGCGACGATCACCTGAGTATCGCCGCCTGGTTCATCCCGGTAAGCGACGACGCGAGCGCCGCGCCCACCGTCATCCTCGTGCACGGCTTGGACTCGTGCCGCCGCAGCCCGGCGATTCTGTTAGCGGCGGGGATGCTGCACCGCAACGGCTTCAATGCCCTGCTGCTCGACCTGCGCGACCACGGCGATTCACAGGTTGAGGACGGGCGCTATGCCGGGGGTACTGAAGAATACCGTGACGTGCTCGGCGCGTGGGATTGGCTGATCACTGAAAAGAACGCCGCCCCGGAGCGCATCGGCTTGCTGGGTACGTCGCTCGGCGCGGCAACCACCCTGATCGCGGCGGGCGAGGAGCCGCGCGTCGCCGCCGTGTGGGAAGACAGCAGCTATGCCGACCTTCACGAGGCGATTCGCGCCGAGCTTGCCCGCAACGGCTACCCTGAATTTCTGGTTGACAGCGCCGTCCTGATGGGCAAACTGGTCTCCGGCGACGATCTCGGCTCGCTCAGCCCATTGAAGGCGGTCGAGAAGATGAACGGTCGTCCGCTGTTCATCACGCATGGCGACGCCGATACGCGCCTGAGCGTCCAGTACGCCAGCGATCTTGCCGACGCGATTCGCGCATCCGGCGGCACGGTCGAACCGTGGATCGTGGCGGGCGCGGAGCATACCCGCGCGATATTCCTGCACCCGGACGAGTACGAGCAGCACCTGGTTGAATTCTTTGCCGAAAATCTTGGAGCGTCGTAACTATGAGAATCGTGCGCCTTGTTCTACTCATTCTCCTGATGGCGGTCGTGGTGGTGGCGGTCGGCGGCTTCGTCGTTTACGAAGACACGATGCGCGGTCCACTGCCGCAGACCAGCGGCACGCTGACAGTGGACGGGCTGCACGCGCAGGTGGAGGTGCTGCGCGACGACTGGGGCATCCCGCACATCTACGGCAGCGACCTGCACGACATCTTCTTCGCGCAGGGCTTCGTTCAGGCGCAGGATCGCTGGTGGCAGATGGAATTCTACCGGCACGTCGGCAGCGGCACGATTGGCGAACTGACCGCAAAAAACGACTCTGCCTTCGGCAACGACGTGTACATCCGCACGGCGGGCTGGCGGCGCACCGCTGAGCAGGAAACCGCCAGGCTGACCGAACCGTCCA
Source organism: Anaerolineae bacterium (assembly GCA_020848855.1). The sequence continues at coordinate 2,808 of JADLHH010000168.1, forward strand.
AACTGGCGCTGCAGGCGTTCGCCGACGGCGTCAATGCCTATATCCTTCACCGCTCCGCCGACGACCTGGCGATGGAATACCGGCTGCTGGGCGTGACCGGAGTCAGCATCACCATCAAACCCTGGACAATCGTCGATACCATCGTCTGGGGTAAGGTTATGTCGTGGAACCTGACCGATTCCAGCGACTACGAGTATATCCGCAGCGAGGTAATCGACACGCTCGGTCAGGCGATGATGGAAGACTTCACCCCGCCTTTTCCCTACGACAGCGACCGTCCGACGACCCTGTACGCCGAAGACCTGCCGATCACCGACGACAGCGCCTCCGCCCCGACGGTTGACGTCGCAGCCGGCAAAATAATGAACCCGACGATGGCGGGCGGCGTGCGCATCGGCGATTTCGCCTACAGCGGCGATATTGGAACCGGCAGCAACAACTGGGTGGCGACTGGCAGTATGACCCAGAACGGCACACCGCTGCTCGCCAACGACCCGCACCTCGGTATTCAGATGCCGTCGATCTGGTACGAGGTCGGGCTGCACTGCCTGCCCGTAACCGACCTGTGCCCGCTGAACGTGGTCGGTTTTGCTTTTCCGCCCGCGCCGGGCGTGATCATCGGGCACAACGATTTCATCGCCTGGGGCGTGACCAACCTCGGCGCGGACGTGCTCGACCTGTACCACATCAAGGTCAACCCCGACGACCCGCTCCAGTACGAGTGGAACGGCGCGTGGCGCGACATGACGCTCGTGACCGAGACGATCACCTTTGGCGACGGCGAAGCGCCGGTCACGATTCAGGTGCGCCAGACGCACATGGGACCGATCATCAACGACAACCAGATTGATGAGGAAACCGGCGAGGTGCGGGGTTACAGCGACGACCCGCTGGTGCTGCGCTGGACGGCTGGCGAACCGGGCACGCTGTATAACGCGCTGGTCGAACTCGACACGGCATCTGACTGGGAACAATTCCGCGCCGCGCTGCGCGACTGGGATGCGCCGTCGCAGAATTTCGTCTATGCCGACGTGCAGGGCAATATCGGCTACCAGATGCCCGGCAGTATGCCCATCCGACCGGCGGGCAAGGACGGGCAGACGCCGACGCTGGTCACCGGGGACGCTGACGACTGGCAGGGCTACGTGCCGTTCGACGACCTGCCGCGCATTTTCAACCCGGCGCGCGACTATATCGTCACCGCCAACCAGGCAGTCGTGCCCATGCAGTACTACGACCAGCTTGCCGACAAGTTCGACGCGGATAACAACTATCTCTACAGCTACGACTGGGCGTATGGCGAGCGCGCCCTGCGCATCACCGAACTGCTTCAGGAGAACGCGCCCAACACCGTCGAAACCTACCAGCGCATCCAGTCCGACAACAAGAACGTGAACGCGCAGTTGATCGTGCCGTATCTGAACGATCTGCAAATCCCGCCCGGTTCGGTCGCCGAA
>JADLHH010000169.1 GCA_020848855.1 Anaerolineae bacterium
GCTCAGCCACATGCTGCTTTACGGCGTGGGGACGGTCGTGCTGGGCTTGCTGGGCGCGTTTCGGATGCTCAACAACTGGGATGTCAACACCCTCGTCGGCGGGTGGACAGCTGCGCTGTTATTCCATATCGTCGTGGCGGTGCTGCTGCTGCCGGCGCTGCGCCATCTGCTGCCGAATGTGTTTGGCGACCCGCATATCAAGCGCAAGCCCGCCGAACGCCTGCTGCTGGCGAACGACGGTGAAATCGTCGAGCTAACGCAACAGGATGCACCTGCCTACCACGTGAAGGCGCGCTGATTCCAATATGAAAGCCCTGATCTTCGCAAACGGCGCCATTGAAGATGGCGAAATGGTGCAGCGCGCGCTGGCGCAGTCCGGCGACGCGCTGATTATCGCTGCCGACGGCGGCGCGCGCATCGCCGCGCACTACGGTCGCAAGGTGGACGCGGTGATCGGCGACATGGACTCGCTCGCGCCGGACGAACTGGCGGCGCTGCGGGCGCAGAACGCGACCATCGTCGCGCATCCCGCCGAAAAGGACGAGACCGATCTCGAACTGGCGCTGATGTGGGCGGTCGAGCAGGGCGCGGACTGGCTGCGCGTGATCGGCGCGACCGGCGGGCGGCTCGATCAGGCGATCAGCAATATCTACCTGCTGGCGCTGCCGGTGCTCGACGGATGCGACGTAAAGCTGGTGGCGGGGAATCAGGCGACGTGGCTGGCGCGCGCCGGCAGGACGGAGATCGCCGGGGCGGTAGGCGATACGGTCTCGCTGATCCCGCTCAACGGCACGGTGCATGGCGTGGCGACCGACGCCCTCTACTACCGGCTGAACGACGAAGACCTGTATTTCGGTCCGGCGCGCGGCGTCAGCAACGTGATGATGACCGAGCAGGCGGCGGTCACGGTACGCGCGGGCGTGCTGCTGGTCGTGCATACCATCGGGCGGGCGTGATGACGACGATCACCATTATCAAACAGAATCATCGGGGCGAGCGGGTGTGGGATTATCCCGGCGAAGTCGTCGAGCGGACGGACGCATGGGTGTGCATCCGCGCGCCGTTCAGCGGCAGCGCCGACCGCGACCTCGGCTACGTTGTCTTCCGGCGCAGCGACATCTTCTACGAGTGGCATTACACCGACCGCTGGTACAACGTCTTCAAGGTGATGGACGGCGGCAGCGGGCAGCTTAAGGGCTGGTACTGCAACGTCACACGCCCGGCGGTCATCACCGCTGAAACCGTTCGCGCCGACGATCTGGCGCTCGACGTGTTCGTTTATCCCAACCGGGCGATTCTGGTTTTAGACGAGGACGAGTTCACCGCGCTCGATCTGCCTGCCGACGAGCAGCGCGCCGCGTGGGATGCGGTCGAAGCGATCCGCCGGGCGGTGGCGGCAGGGGAAGCGCCGTTTGATTGAGCGGTCAGCGGTTCGCTATCAGCTTTCAGCTAAAGAAAAGCGCGTTCCGACAGAGACTGATTATTGACTGCTGAAAGCTGCCAGCTACTCCTTATCCGGCTGGACGAGCAGCACCGGCACATCCAGACATTCCATCACGCTCTTGGCGACGCTGCCGAACAGCAGGCGCGATAGCCCGGTGCGCCCATGCGTGCTCATCACGACCAGGTCGATGCCTTCGCTGACGACGTAATCGCAGATCAGCCGGGCGACGCCCGTGCCCTCGATCAGATGCGTGCGGACGGTGACTTTCTCGCCCCGCAGCTCGGAGCGCAAGCCAATCAGATACTGCTTCATTTGCTCGCGCGTGGGCTGCGCCTGGTCGTTCGCGCCCGCCAGCGCGATCTGGTCGGCATATTCGCGGGCGGGCGGGGTGAACACGTTCAGCAGGATGACCTCGGAACCCTCGTGGCTGCGGGCGATATCGACCGCGTGCGGGACAGCGCGCTGTGCCCAGCCGGAACCATCGAGCGGAACGAGGATTTTCTGGTAGCGACCTTGCGATGACATAACGCCTGACTCCAATATCGGACTCCATAACTTCATTGTAAACGATCATCCGGTTTCGTATCATTGCCGAGCCTCGTGATTGACAGAGCCGAACGACACCCCTATAATCCTGCGAAAATCTGAGCAAATCTATAAAAAGCGGAATATGGAACCCCAGAATCTCACCCCTGCACGGAATGTGAAGATCGGTCTTTTCCACTTCGGCTCCGGTCTGGCGGACATCATCGCCACCGGCGTCTGGAACCGCGTCATGATCAGCGATCTCGGCTTCAGCGCTACGCCGATTGGGCTGCTGGTGGCGCTGCGCTATTTCCTCGCGCCGCTCGGCATATGGGCGGGGCGCGTCTCCGACCGCCGCACAATCTTCGGCTACCGCCGCCTGTTCTGGGTGTGGTCAGGGCGGGCGATGATGGTCATCAGCGTGCTGGCGCTGGGCTTGATCACGGCAGACCTGGCGCGCGGCGCGCCCGCCGACGCCCTGCGCTGGGGCGGGATTGTCGTGTCGCTGCTGCTGTTCAGCCTCGGCAGCGCCTTTTCCGGCGGGACGTTTCTGGCGCTGATTTACGACCGCAGCGCGCCCAGCCAGCGCGGGCGAGCCGTCGGCATCGTCTGGACATTCCTGCTGCTCGGCTACGCCGTCGGCGGACCCGTGTTCGGCATCCTGCTGCCGCACAGTGAAGAAGGCGGGCTGAGCTTCTCGCCGGATACGCTGCAAACGCTGTTCATCGTCGCGGCGCTGGTGATGGGCGGGCTGTGGTTCGTCTCGCTGTTCCGCGAGGAGCGGCGCAACGCGCCGGTGGTGGCAGCGGCTGAGCCTGCCGTGCAAAGTTCCTCGATGATCGACGATCTGCGGCTGGCGTGGCGGGATCGTCAGACGCGGCTGTTCTTCTGGTATCTGGCGCTTTCGATGCTGTTCGCCTTCTCGCAAGACCTGATTCTGGAGCCGTTCGCGGGCGACGTGTTCGGCATGGAAGCCCGCGTCACGACCCGCTTTTCCGGGTACTGGGGCAGTATGGCGATCCTCGGCTCACTGACGGTGCTGTTCCTTTCGACACGCTACAAATGGCTGAGCAACCGGCGCATGAACGTCGTCGGCGTTGGGCTGCTGATCGTGACGTTCGCGCTGTTCGCGCTGTCGTCGCTGGCGGAGATTCGCGGGCTGGTCACGCCCGGCTTGATCCTGCTCGGCTTGGGGCTGGGCATCTGGGAGATCGGCACGCTCGGCATGATGATGCAGATGAGCCCATCGGGGCGCGCCGGGACATTTCTGGGCTTCTGGTCGCTGGTGGTCACGGTGGCGCGCGGCATCGGCGTCTCGACGGGCGGCATCGTCCGCGACACGGCGCTGCAAATCAGCGGCAGTCTGCCACAGGCGTACGGCGTGGCATTCGTGCTCGGCGCGGTGGGGCTGGCGGTCGCGCTGGCGGTCTTGCTGCGGATTCGCGCCGCGCAGACCAGCAACGAACCGGCTGAGCCTGCCGCCGTCCTCGCTGGGGCGCTGGACTAACGACCCGAAACGGATGACCCTTGCGCTGGGCTTTCGCGCTCACGCCCGCCTTGTATTCCGGCTATAATCAGCGGGGATACAAGGCGGTGTTATGTCGGCTCTAACCAACAGACAAATTGCTCGCGCGGCGGGGGTGGTCGTCGTCGGGTTTCTCGCCAGCGGCGTGCTGGGCTTGGTGCGCACGGCGGCGTTTTCGGCGACGTTCGGCGCGAGCGACGCGCTCGACTCGTTCTACGCGGCGCAGCGCATCCCCGAAACGCTGTTCGTGCTGGTGGCGGGCGGGGCGCTCGGCTCGTCGTTCATCCCGGTTTTCGCCCGCTTCCTGACCGACGGCGACGACGAGGGCGCGTGGCGGCTCGCCAGCGCGGTCATGTCGTGCGTGTTCGTGCTGTCGGCGCTGCTGGCGCTGGTGGCGGCGCTGTTCGCCCCGCTGCTCGTGCCGACGCTGCTGGAACCGGGCGCGAGCGCTGCTCAGCAGGCGCTCACCACGTCGCTGACGCAGGTCATGCTGGTGACGGTGGCGATCTTTGGCGTCAGCGGCTTGCTGATGGGCATCCTCAACACCCGGCAGATATTCGCACTGCCGGCGCTGGCGCTGAGCATGAACAACGTCGGGCAGATTTTCGGCGCGCTGTTCCTCACCCGGCTAATTCCCACTTACGGGTTGAGTTATCACGGATTGCTGCTGCAGTATGCCGATCTGCTGGCGCGAGGCGTGCCATCCGACGGCGGCGCGGCGACCTATGGCTTGGCAATCGGCGCGGTGCTCGGCGCGCTGCTGCATCTGCTGATCCAGCTACCCGGCTTGTGGCGGGTCGGAGCGCGTCTCCATTTCCTGCCCGACCCGCGCGTCAAGGGGGTGCGCGAAGTGCTGGTGCTGATGGGACCGCGCGTGCTCGGCTTGGCGGTGGTGCAGATCAACTTCATCGTCAACGTCAACCTCACGTCCGGCATGACCCCCGGCAGCCGCTCGGCGCTGGTGACGGCGTGGCAGCTTTTGTTCTTCGCGCTCGGCGTGATCGCCCAGAGCGTGGGCACGGCAGTGTTCCCGTCGCTGTCGTCGCTGGCGGCGGCGAAGGACATGCCCGGCTTCAAGGATCGGCTGGCGGGGGCGATGCGCGGCGTGCTGTTCCTGTCGTTCCCGGCGATGGTCGGGCTGATCCTGCTGGGCGGCGCGGGCATCCGCGTGCTGTTCGAGCGCGGGCTGTGGACGCCGGAAGATACGGCGGCGACCGCCTGGGCGCTGTCGTTCTTCGCGCTCGGCATCGCCGGGCACAGCCTGCTGGAACTGCTGTCGCGGGCGTTCTACGCGCTTTCGGACACACGCACGCCGGTGCTGGTGGGCGTCGCCTCGATGATCTCGAACATCGTCCTCAGCCTGGTCTTCATCCGCGTAATCGGCAGCCCGGCGAGCCTGAGCCGGGGCGCGTTCGCGGGGCTGGCGCTGGCGAATTCGGTGACGACGCTGCTCGAAGGGGTGGCGCTGTGGCTGCTGCTGCGGCGGCGCATCGGCGACCTGAATGATCGTTTCATCCTGAGCGGCGCGGGGAAGTCGCTGGCGGCGGCGCTTGGTATGGGGGTGTTTTTGTGGGTGCTCGACCGCGTCATGCCCGACGCCAACGCCGTCGTGACGACAATTCTGGGCGTGGGCGTTGGCGTCAGCCTGTTTTTCGTGCTGGCACTCGCGCTGGGCATCGACGAGGCGCGCAGCGTCCCGCGCACGCTGCTGCGGCGGCGGTAGGACACCGGAATTCCGATCAAAATCCTGTTGATTCGTTCGATTTTGTGTTACACTTTACATTAACCTGACCAATCGTATAGACTGGTGAGCGACGTTTTTCGGCACAGAATCATTACGGGCGTTATGACGAGCAAAACCTGTGAGGTGGGTGCGGATGGCTACACGTTCGGAATTCGCTGATCTTCTGGAAAGCATCAAAAAGCAGCTCCCTTCGCTGGCGCAGGGCGCTTTTGAGCAGGCGACACGGGGCGGTCTGCACCAGCAGAATAAATCGGACTGGCGCAGGAATGTGAGCTGGCTGCTGATCTCGCGCTTCATCGTGCCGAGGCTGTGGCAGTCGCGCCAAAAGCCGCAGCGCCGGTGGCAGCGCCAATCAGCACAGCCGGCAAACGAAGGGCTGCCGCCGCTGCTGGCACTGGTGATTGGGGTGCTGGGCGGCGCGGCGCTGATGTATCTGTTCGACCCCGACCGGGGCGCGCAGCGGCGCGCGTCTCTGCGCGAGCAGGCGACCCGCGTCGCCGCCGACGTGTCGGAATCGGTACAGGAGACGACCGAGCGCGTGCGCGACGAGGTGAGCCGGGTCGTCAGTGAGGCGGAAGAATCGATTGAACACGCGGCGGATCAGCTTAAGGGCGCGGCGACGAGCACGGCGGATCTCGCTTTGGATGCGCTGGTGCGCGCCGAGGTTGGGCGCAGCACGAGCGATCCGGCGAGTGTCGAGGTCGAGGTGAAAGACGGCGTCGTGACGCTTTCCGGCAAGGTGCTGGCGAGCGAAGCGCAGCCGCTGGTCGAGAACGTACAGGCGGTTCCGGGCGTGGTCAGCGTCCAGAACCGTCTCGAAATCCACGACGCGCCGGAGAGCTAGCGGCGCGATTGAACCGCCGCCGGATAACGATATGAATGACAAGCGGATACAGCAACCCTGTATCCGCTTGCGTTTGAGCCGCCGGAAACCGGGCGACGCCAAGCGGCGCTAGGAAGATTCTTAGAATCAAACAGGCGTTGTCGTGTTACAATTCGTATTATCGGAAGAATCGCTGGGCTGCCGTGTTCATGAGCGCGGCTGAACGTGGCAGCTTAAAATTACAAATGACATAACAGAAAGGGATGCAGATGGACTCGCATCGTGAAGTTTCCGAACTGCTGGAAAACATCCGCACGGAACTGCCGGAACGGGTACGCGACCTGTACGAAGAAGCGGTGCGCCGGGCGTCCAAGCAGCGGCGTGAGAGCGGGCAGCATATAGCGCGGAAGATGATGGAGCGCAATCCGTTTCTTCGACAGGAGGTTTATCGGCAGCAGCAGCAAGCGGGCGTGCGCACCATTTTTGTGTTGATCATCGGTCTGGTCGGTGGGGCGGCGCTGATGTACCTGTTCGACCCGATTCTGGGGCGACGGCGGCGCGCGCTGCTGCGCGATCAAATGAACAAAGCCGCCAACTCGACCTCGGATGCCGTCGATGATTTTTCACACGATGCGCGCAACCGGGCGATGGGCGCGGCGCACGAAGCGAAAAAGCGCTTTGAAAATGAGGCTGTTCCCGACGAGAACCTCGTCGCGCGGGTACGGGCAGAAATGGGACATATCGTCTCGCATCCGGGCGCGGTTGAAGTCGCAGCAAACGCGGGCACGATCACGTTCAGCGGGGATATCCTGTCGACGGAAGTGCCGGCGCTGCTTGCTAAAGTGAGGCTGATTCCGGGCGTACGCGCCGTCGAAAATCATCTGCGCACCCATGAAAGCCCGGAAGCGATCTCCAACCTGCGAAGCGGGACGCCCAACCGAACGACAGCCGAGCGAACCGGGTGACAAGCCCGGGTTCGCGGGCGCTGCTGATGTTTCAGGAAAGGAGCGATGGAAGATGTCCAGACATTCGCCACTGGTGAGCGAAACGAAAAAGCAAGACCTCGGCTGGCAGGATGACGACGACCGTCGTCCCGAAGATGACGATACGAGACTGATCGACGAGGCAGAAGATGCGCTGCAGGACATGGAAGCGCGCGAGACGCGGCGGGACGGCAAACATGACACCGGCGGCGACGACCTCAGCCCCGGCATAGATACCGAAATCGACGCCAACGGACCGAAGGAACTGAATCGTTCACCCGACGAGTAGGGCGGCAGTCGCCATTGAGCCGACCCGAATCGAACGACCGTCAAGCGGATACAGCGACCCTGTATCCGCTTGTATTCCTGCTTCAGAGCCGCGATAGGATCGATATGAAGAACAACGCTTCTGGCAGCAGTTCGCAGATGAGCCTCGGAATTGCCATCGGCATCGCCATTGGCGCCGGGATTGGCGTTGCGATGGACAACCTCGCACTGGGCATCGGCGTCGGCATCGCTATTGGCGCCGGGATCGGCATCGCGCTTCAGAGACGCAAGTCGGACGAATAACGGCTACTCGGACGCTTTCGGCGGCTGATCCTGATGGATTGGCAGCCGAATCTGAAAGCGCGTCGAGCCGGGCTGCGAAAGCAGCTTGATTTCGCCGCGATGGCGCGTCACCACCACCCGATGCGCGATATCCAGCCCCAGCCCCGTCCCCTTGCCGACTTCCTTAGTGGTGAAGAACGGCTCGAAGATGCGCGTCTGAATGTCCGGCGGGATGCCGGGACCGTCATCTGCCAGCTCGACCCAGATATCCTCATCGTCGGCGTGGGTTGTGATCGTCAGCGTGCCATTGCCGTTGGCGGCGCTCATGGCGTCGACGGCATTGTCGATGATATTGGTCCACACCTGGTTCAATTCGCTGCCGTGCGCCGTCAGTCGTGGGATGTCACGGTCGAACTTGCGCACGACTGTGATATGCCGGTCGCGCAGCTTGTACGCCATCATCGTCAGCGTGTCTTCGATGCCCTCGTGAATGTCGATCTCCTGCTGCGGCGCCTGATCCATGTACGAGTACGATTTGACCGCCTTGACCAGTTCGGAGATACGTTTCGTGCCCTGTTCGATTTCGCGCAGCAGGCTCGACACGCTCAGCGAGGCATTGAGCCATTCCATCGCCATCGGCAGTCCATCGTCGCTCACCTGATCGAGCAGGCTTTCCAGATGATCCGGCGTGACTCCGGCGGTCACCAGCGTCGGCGCGATATCCCAGCTTGATTCGACGCCGTGATCGTCCAGCCATGCGCTTAGCTCGTTCTCGCGGTCACTCTGTTCCAGCGAGCTGAGTTCTTCGGGCGAACGCAGCCGGACGCTGGCGTCGTCCCGCAGCTTGAGCAGCAGGTCGAATTGATCTTCGGAGATGCGCTGGCTCAGCCTGACCAGCATCGGCTCCAGTTGGTCGAAAGTGGTGGTCAGTTGGCTGGCGGCGCGGCGGGCAGCGGCGGCGGGGTTGTTGAGTTCGTGCGCCAGCCCGGCAGCCAGCACACCTAACGCCGACATCTTCTCGCGCTGGCGCGAGAGCGCTTCGGTCGTCTGGATGCGCCACGACAGCGCGCTGAACAGCTTGCTGACGATCATCGGGCAGACCGAGAACATCTCGCGGAACGCCTGGTTGTTCAGGCGCAGGAAGCGCGTGGGCTGGAGCGTGCGAGCGCTGGCGATATAGGGCGTGCCGCTCAGCAGCGGGACTTCGCCGCTGAAACCGCCGTCGTGATGAGTATTGAGCACCTGTTCCTCGCCGTTGATGACCTGGGTGATCTGCATCTCGCCGTTGATGATGACGTAGAAGTAATCCGCCGGGTCGCCCTGGCGAAAGACGTATTGCCCCACCTCGGATTGATATTCCTCGCCGTGCTCAAGCAGCCAGTCCAGTTGATCCGGGCGCAGGTGATCGAACAGCGGTACGGTGCGCAGCGTATCGTGATCGAGCATTAAAGTTCTCCCAGATACTGGTGAATGAACTGGACGGCAATCGAGCCTTCGCCGACTGCTGACGCGACGCGCTTGACCGACCGGTGGCGCACGTCCCCGGCGACGAAGATGCCCGGCACGCTGGCTTCCAGCAGGAAGGGCGCGCGGTCGAGCTTCCAGCCTTTCGGCGGCTTGCCGTCGCGGATCAGGTCGCTGCCGGTGAGGATGAAGCCGTGTTCGTCGCGCTCGACCACACCTTCCAGCCAGTCAGTGTGCGGCAGCGCGCCGATGAATACAAACAATCCCGCCGCCGGATATTTCTCGGTTTCACGGGTCTGGTTGTTGATCAGCGTGACGGCTTCAAGGCGATCTTCGCCATGCACCGCCATGACTTCCGTGAACAGCAGCACCTCGATATTCGGTGTTGCCCCAATCTGGTCGACGAGGTACTGTGACATGCTCTTGGCGAGCGAATCGCCGCGCACGACCATGTAAACTGTTTTGGCGTATTTGCAGAAGTACATTGCCGCCTGCCCGGCAGAGTTGCCCGCGCCGACGATGAACGCGTTCTGACCCTGCATCGACGGGGCTTCGGTCATCGCCGCGCCGTAATACACGCCCATGCCGGTCAGCGCGTCACAGCCCATCACGTCGATGCGGCGGTACGAGACGCCGGTGGCGATCATCAGGGCGTGGCAGCTCACCTCGCTGCCATCGGACAGCACGAGGATGCGATACTGATCCTGAATCCGCACGCCGACGACTTCCGCCGGGGTGAGGATTTCGACGCCGAAGCGCGACGCCTGGGCGACGGCGCGGCGGGCGAGGTCGTTGCCGCTCAAGCCAGATGGGAAGCCGAGATAGTTTTCGATGCGTGAGCTGGTTCCGGCTTGCCCGCCGGGCGCTTCTCGCTCGATCAGGATGGTGTGCAAGCCCTCGGACGCGCCGTAGACCGCCGCCGCCAGCCCGGCAGGACCGCCGCCGACAATCGCCAGATCGTAAAATGGCTGCGTCGCCTGCGTCTTCAGCCCACACTGCTCGCCAATCTGCACGTTGGTCGGGTTCATGAGCGCCTTACCGTCGGGCGTCAGCACGACCGGCAGCTTCACGTTGTCGAGCGCGTCGAGCAGAGTCTGCGCGTTCGCATCCACTTCGAGATCCATCCCGCGGTAGGGCAGCCGGTTGCGGGCGAGGAAATCCTTGACGCGGTGCGTATCCGGCGACCACTGATGCCCGATCACGCGCAAGCCTTCGAACGCCGGCCGGTAGCTGGACTGCCACTGATCGAGCAGGTCGTGCAGCACCGGGTAGAGATGTTCTTCGGGCGGGTCCCAGGGCTTCATCAGGTAGTAGTCGAGGCTGATTTCATTGATCGCCTGAATAGCGGCGTTGGTGTCGGCATAGGCGGTGAGCAGCGCGCGCCGGGCGTTGGGGAAGAATTCGCGCGCTTTGCCGAGAAATTCGACGCCGCTGATTTCCGGCATCCGTTGGTCGACGAGGAACAGCGCCACTTCGTCGTTGCGCACCTTCATCTGCTGGAGCGCGTCGAGCGCGTCTGCGCCCCGGTCGGCGCGCATGACCCGGTAGTCCTTACCGAATTCGCGCCGAAGGTCGCGCTGGATCGATTCCAGCACCTGTGGGTCCTCGTCCAGGGTGAAAATGACGGGTTTTGATGCCATAGGCTTCGTTCCGTTCTGATTGGGTTCTCGTTTGCAGTCGTTAGGATTTGGTTGCCCGCCGTCATACACCGGCGTTCGTCAATCTTCCGAATCCCCAACGAAAAACCGACCACCCTCGTTGGGAAATTCGCCGTTTATCCCAAGTTTATCCCAAGTTTGGGATATTTTGGGTTTGTGGGATATTTTCGACCACTTTGGATATCTGGTTTGTTAAAACTGCGTTTGTTCGCGCCACCGACTCCTTTTGGGTGGCGAAATTCGGCAACTTTGGTCTTCGGGCGAGGCATGTCTTGCCCCTACATACATCCATTCCACAAGAGTCTTTTTACAGCGGCGCGACCTCGCCGTTGTCCAGCAGTTGGCTGACGCGCAGTTCGGCGCTGTCCAAAAGCGCCTGGCAGTGCTGCGCCAGCCTGCGCCCGCGCTCGAACAGCTTCACCGACTCTTCGAGCGGCAGGTCGCCGGAATCGAGCTGCGTGACGATAGCTTCAAGCTCGGCGTATGCCGCCTCGAAGGAAAGCTCGGTCAGTTCAGTCATGCTCCACCTTTGCTTCAACTGCGCCATCATGAAATCGAACGGTGATGCGACCGACCGCGTAGTTTACAGACGTGATGCGCGCGCCGGATTCTGCGTCGGTGACGAGCGCGTAGCCGCGTTCAAGGATCGCCTGGGGGTTGGCGGCGCGTAACGCGCCTTCGCGCGCCACGACACGTTCGCGCAGCAGCGCCAGCCGACCCCGGTGCGCGCTGGCGATATGCGCGCCCCAGTCGTCGATGCGCTGGCGATGGGCGCGCACCTGCGCGAGCGGCGAAAGCTGGCGCAGCGCCCGCGCCTGTTCCGCCAGCGAGTCGCGCTGGCGACCGATACAGTAGGCGAATACGCTGTCGAGGTCGCGGCTGGCGCGTTCCAGCCCGTAGCGCAGTTCCTCGAAATCCGGCGTGAGCAGTTCGGCGGCGGCGCTCGGTGTCGGCGCGCGCACGTCGGCGGCGAAATCGGCGATGGTGAAGTCGGTTTCGTGCCCAACACCGGACACCACCGGCACGCGGCTGGCGGCAATCGCGTGGGCGACGCCCTCGTCGTTGAACGCCCACAGGTCTTCGAGGCTGCCACCGCCGCGACACACCAGAATCGCGTCGAGGTCATCGTGGGCGTTCAGCCGCTCCAGCGCCCGGATGATCTGGGCAGGCGCGTCGATGCCCTGCACGAGCGTTGGCGAGAGCAGGACTTCGACCAGCGGGAAGCGCCGGCGCAGGACGTTCTGCACATCCTGAAAGGCGGCGGCGTTGGGCGAGGTGACGACACCGATGCGGCGCGGGAAGGGCGGCAGCGGTCGCTTGCGCGCCGGGTCGAACAAGCCTTCCGCGTCCAGCTTCGCCTTGAGCAGCTCGAACTGGTAGAATAAGTCGCCGATGCCAATCGGGCGGATGCGATCCACGTAAAACTGATACTTGCTGCGTTCCTCGTAAATGCTGACGTAGCCGTGCGCCAGCACCGCGTCGCCGTCTTTCGGCAGCACCGCCTGCTGCTGGGCGCTCGACCGCCACATGGCGCAGTCGATCTGCGCTTTGCCGTCCTTGAGCGCGAAATAGCAGTGCCCGGACGGCTGGGCGCGCTTGAAGCCGGAGACTTCGCCTTCCACCCACAAATCCTGCAGAGCGTCGTCGCGTTCGAACATCCAGCGGATATGAGCGTTCAGTTCCTGTACGGAATAGGTGGTCTGCATGAATCCCCTTTGGCTCACGGCGTCCTTGATTATACAATTATGCCGTACTTTTATGGAACTTGAGGATGGCAGACGATGGCATACCTGAACCGCGAAGAGCGCGAGAAGCTGGCGAACGAGTTGGTGACAATGAATGTAGGCAAGGCGCGGGGTAAGCTGCGCCGGATGGATGCCAACGTCAAGCTGCGGTTTATCCGCAACGCGCAGGCGACCGGCGAATACCTGACGCGGCTGGAACTGCCCGACTCCGGGGTTTTGGTGACGCTGGTCGAACGCAAGACCGAGGCGCAGACGGCGAACGACAAGCCCGGCTCGGCGTCGGTGCGGCTCAAGCCGGAATTCACGCTGACGGAAGTGGTGGTCGACCCGACGGCGGAGAACCGGACGTAGGAACGGGTAGTAAGCAAGTTGTTACGCCCGCTTAAACGATGAAAGAGTATATGCCGTAGGGGCGTAATATATTACGCCCCTACACACCATTCGAGCGAAAGTATCATTCGATCTGGCATATTGGCTGAGTAATGGGTGAAACCTTCTCGTCGCTCGCCTCTTGAAGGAGTACGTCATGCTTCGAACGTTTTCCCAAACGCGTGCCGCGCAGCCGGGCTACCGGCTGGTATCCATTGGCGCGTTCACGCTGCTGACGGTCATCGCGGCGCGCGTGACGATCCCAATGGAGCCGGTGCCGTTCACGCTGCAGCCGCTGGCGGTGCTGCTCGCCGGGTTAATCCTCGGCGCGCGCGGCGGCGGGCTGAGCCAGCTTGCCTACCTCGCGCTGATCGCGCTCAACCTGCCGGTCGATGCGCGCGGACTCGGCGCGGCGGCGCTGGTCGGTCCGACGGCGGGCTACCTGTACGGCTTCGCGGCGGGAGCGTTCGTCGCCGGGCTGCTGGTCGAGCGCGGCGCGGCGCGCATGGCGCAGCGCTGGCTGGCGGGCGTCGCCGGTATTGCCGTGATTTATCTGGTCGGCGCGGCGATGCTGAAAATCAACACGGGTATAGCGTGGGACGCGGTATGGACGGCGGGTGTCGCGCCGTTCATCATCCCGGATTTGGCGAAGGCGCTGATCGCTGCCGGGCTGGCGGAGGGCGGTCGCTCGCTGCTGCTGCGGCGCTTCTGAGCGCAGCAGGCGTCATCGCTCGAAAGGTATTTGTGATGTGGATTGTTGGGTTCGTGGTCGTCGCGGCGGTGATCGCCATCGCCCTGTGGATTGGGCTTCAGGTCAAGCCGGCACCGTTTCCGGCTTACCGCGAGCCGTCGGCACTGGGCGAGACGGTTTCGCTGCCGGATAACCTGCCTGCGCCGGTCGTCCGCTACTTCAAGGCGGCAATTGGCGAGCAGATTCCGGTCGTGCGCTCGGCGGTGATCACCGGGAGCGGCGCGCTTAAGTTTCAGGGCGTGACGTTCAACTCGCGCTGGCGCTTCATTCACGACGCCGGTCACGGCTATCGTCATTACATCGAGACGACCGTGTTCGGCTATCCGGTACTGACGGTCAACGAGTGGTTTCTGGACGGCAAGAGCCGGCTTGAGCTGCCGTTCGGCATCGTCGGGCAGGGACCCAAGACCGATACGGCGGCGGCGCTCGGCTTGTGGGCGGAGTCGGTCTGGCTGCCGTCGATCCTTGCGACCGACCCGCGTGTCCGCTGGGAAGCCATCGACGACGCGAGCGCCCGGCTGGTCGTCCCGTCCGGCGACGGCGAGGATAGCCTGACGGTCACGTTCGACCCGCAGACCGGGCTGATGAGCCGCATCGAGGCGATGCGCTACCGCGACGAGAACAGCACCGAGCAAATCCTGTGGTCGAACCGCATTTCCGGCTGGCGCGAATTCAGCGGGGTCAAGGTTCCGTCGCCGACGGCGATCACATGGCAGGATCAGGGGTTCGCGTGGTTCACGCCGGTTGTCGAGGACATCGCTTACAACGTCAACGTGACCGAGTACATTCGCGGGCGGGGGTTGTAGAATGGTGTGTGCCCATGCGCATAAACTTAAGGTCATTCAGAAGCGCCGCCGGAGGCTGAAAGCCATCCGGCTACGAGAAAACAAGCCACCTGAAGGTGGCTCTTGGGCAGGCTTCTAAATGCCAGCCAGACGCTTCGAGCGTCTGGCGAACAGCATAATGTTTCTTTTCTTGATGCCTAGGGGCGCACCGCCGTGCGCCCCATACACACCAACTTAAGCCATTCGAGCGATGCTTTTCGCTTGCGCCGCCGGGGAATCCAATCTCCCGGCTACCACTTCAAGCCCGCTCAAGCGGGCTGAAACCGGACGAGCCGGGGGATTTCAGCCGACTTGAGTCGGCTTGCCTGTCTAGCCAGACCTTTCGAAGGTCTGGCGACCGGAACTCAACACC
>JADLHH010000170.1 GCA_020848855.1 Anaerolineae bacterium
GGGCGCGAACTTGGCGGCGCGACCTTCGCTTCGTCCAGACGAATCTGCTCGTCCTCGTGCGCCTGCTCTTCGGAGACAATCGGTTGGTTCGAGGTTTTCTTCTTCGCCATGACAGGCGCTCCTAGCTGATGCGGTCAGCAAAGATGATGATCCGCTGATTATTCACCTGATAAGGATAGCACGAGATCAGGGTCGCTGTCGCCCCCTGACGTGGCTGAAGCACTTCGACCTGGGTCGGCTCGACGAACAGCTTGTCGGTGACGCTGTAGGTGAAGACGCTGGTGCGCGTCTGAATCTGGAACGTATCGCCCGGCTCTAGCTGGTCGAGATGCTGGAACAGCTTGCCGTAAATGTCGTTGTGGGCGGCGAACGAGACGTTGCCGTAGTCGTCACCGGGGTTGACGCCGTTGAGCACCTGCCCAACGCCCTGTTTGAGCGCTTCCCAGTCCACGCCCGGCACGATGGTCGCGTTCAGATTCAGCTTGGGGATGATCAGCGCCAGCGCGGTTTCGCTGGTCGGGGCGGGGCGGTTCAGTACTGGCTGCACCCACTCGCTCTGGACGAGCGGGCGAAGCGCCGCCGGGATTTCCTCGACGTTGAACTGCGGGTTCGAGCCGTAGGTATGACCGCCCGGCAGCACGACGTTCTCCAGCCGGATCGTCGGCGTCGGCGCAATGGTCGGGATCGTCAGGCGGCGCTGCTCGTCGGCGAGCGCCTGCGCCTGCGCCGTCTCCTCGTCCAGCCGCGTGATCGCCTGGAACAGGTTCACGCCGATCACGCCGATCAACAGCACGGCGAGGATTTCAATGCCGAGCAGGAAGCGATCCATAACCTTGCGCCGCGCCTTCGGGTTCGTTTGGCGGTGGTTTTCGGCGACTTCGTCGAAGCGCGGCGCGGCTTCGACCGGCGGGGCGCTTTCGCGCATGACCGGCTGTGTGAGCGACGCCAGCGCCGCCGCCACCGGATCGTGAGCGGGCGCGGGCATCGCGGCTTCGGCAGCAGTCGTTTCAACCGGCGGCATATCCACCACTTCGACCACTCGCCCGGAGCGCTGCATCCGCTCCATGACCTGCATTCGCTCCTCGCGCCGTTTGATGGCGAGGACGCGCTCCAGTTCGTCGACGCTCAGTTCGTCGACCGGGCGCTTGTCACGCATGGGCGTTCACCTTCGCAACTACAGCGAACACTTCCCGCTCGAAGAACCAGCGGAACGGCGGCACACGGAACAACAGGGTGCGCAGGGAGTCGATGATGATGTTCTCGCCGCCGTGCTGGGGCGGGCTTTCCAGCCAGACTTTGCCGCGAAACCCGGCGGCGCGCAGCGTCCGGCTCATGCTCCACATCGACTGTTCGTTGACGTGAACGTGCTCGTTGACCGAGACCAGAAATTCGCGGGGATTCTTGGGATATTGATCGCCGCGTCCCATCAGCGTGCGCACGCGCCGCACGATAGGATAGGCGTAGCGGTCGTACCATACGTTCGGCGCGGTATGGACGATGAAGCGTCCGTCTGGCTTCAGCACGCGCCGCACTTCGGCAAGCGCCTGATCCAGCTCCCAGGAATGCAGGTGCTCGACCACGTCGAACATCAGCACGCGGTCGAAGGCGCTGTCCGGGAAGGGCAGGGTCTTGGCGTCCGCCAGGTATACGGCGGTGTGCCCCGGCACGATGCCATCGAGCGGGTCGATCACCCGGCGCGACAGGTTGACGGCGACCGGCGCGTAGTCGATGCCGTAGGCGTCCGCGCCCAACTGGGCGGCGTGACGCAGAATTTCGCCGCGCCCGCAGCCCACGTCGAGGACGACCATCCCCGGCGTGACTTCCGCCAGCGCGAAAGCAGACGCCAGCCGCCGCGAAAGCTGCTCGCCCTCGCTGGTGTTGAAAATGTCGTAGCCTTCGCAAGCGGTGCGAAAGTATTCTTCGGTATACAGAGCGGAAGAAACGGGTTCTTTTTGCTTATCCAACTGCGGCTCGGTCGTGTAACACTCAATGGGACGTTCTAAAGGCGATTATACTCGACCGGATAGGCAGCGCAAGGCGCGAAAGTACCGTGCTGATTGCAAAATGTCGCACTCGCCGCGAGGATTCCCGGAACTGCGGCGCTCATCTTGGCGGGATATTGGGCGGCTCTGGCGGATTAATCGTCGGCGGCTGCGGCGGGTCGATCTGTGGCGGATTGGGTGGATCGATGGTGGGCGGTTCCGGCGGGTCAATTTCCGGCGGCTGCGGTGGATCGATGCTCGGCGCTTCTGGTGGGTCGATTGTTGGCGGCTGCGGCGGGTCGATGGTGGGCGGGTCAATCGGTCGCGGATCGTCTACTTTGGGCATAGGGTCAAAAAGCATCGTGCCTCCCGGTAACTGTTGTAATTCGAATGGTAACGGAACCCCGGTTGGAAAATCATGTGCCGGGGATGAGTCTCCGGTGAGACTACAGCCGACCGACCACTCGAAAACTGATGGGTTCTCGTAGGGGCGTTACATGTAACGCCCGCCTGTCACGAACTAGATCGTCATCTACTAGTCCTGCAGCATTTCGAGGTAGCTGTGCTCGACCGCCCTGCCGTCTGAATCGATCAGGTAGCGCAGCGGCGCGCCGGTCGGAATGTTCAGGTCGGGGATGTCGCGCTCGGACACGTCGTCCAGCGCCATCACCAGCGCGCGCAGGCTGTTGCCGTGCGCGACCACCAGCACTTTCTTTCCCTGCTTCAGCAGCGGCTCGATGTGCGCTTCGTAATAGGGCATCACGCGGGCGCGTGTGTCCTTCAGGCTTTCGCCGCTGGGCGGTGCGACATCGTAGCTGCGCCGCCACAGGTGTACCTGCTCCTTGCCGAACTTCTGCGCCGTCTCGTCCTTGTTCAAGCCTTGCAGGTCGCCGTAATGCCGCTCGTTGAGCGCGGCGTCGCGGTCGATAGGCACGTCGATTTGCCCGGTCACGTCCAGAATGATGCGCAGCGTCTCCTGCGCCCGCGCCAGCGCCGAGGTGAAGGCGTGGTCGAAGTGGTAATCCTTGAGCAGCAGCCCGGCGTGCCGCGCTTCCGCGATCCCGGCTTCCGTCAGCGGGATATCTGTCCAACCCGTGAAGCGATTTTCGAGATTCCACTGCGACTGCCCGTGACGGACGAGCACGAGTTCGCCATATTCGCTCATGTGCGCTTGTCTCGATTCGTTAATCTGATATGTAATGTCGATTATAGCAAAGAAGCGGGTTTTTAGCCCGCTTCTCTGTAGACTGACAGTGGTGAACATCAGAGACATGTCTTGTAGGGGCACGGCACGCCGTGCCCTTGTGTCAACGCACTTTACTGTTTTGTTTCGAGGACTTTCGTCAGCTTGTCCAGCGTTTCGATCAGCCGCTCGTCGGTCGTCGGACCGGCAGGGGCAGCCGCTTTTTCTTCCTTCTTGAATCGCTCCATCATGGTGTTGACGGCTTTCACCAGCAGAAAGACCGCCAGCGCCACAATCAGGAATTTGATCAGCGCGTTGATGAACAAGCCATAATTGATGGTGGCTGCCCCCGCTTCCTGCGCGGCGGCGAGCGACGCATAGGCTTGTCCGTTCAGCGAGATGAACAGATTCGAGAAGTCGACCCCGCCCAGAATGTAGCCAATTGGCGGCAGGATGATGTCATTGACCAGCGAACTGACGATTGCCCCAAATGCCGCGCCGATGATGACACCGACGGCGAGGTCAATCACGTTGCCCCGCATGATGAACTGCCTGAATTCCTTGATCATGTCGTTCCCTCCACGGTTCACGAGAAAAGCGAAGCGTTTATGTATTTCGTACTATGTTTGCCAACATAATAGATCAGGAGCCGAATTTCGGCACTAACATCGGCGCACCAATTTGTCGGTGTTTCGGTCACTTTGGGTTTTTGGGGGAAGCAACGGCACGAAAACGGCTCATGCGGATTTGAAAGTGCGCGGGAGTGCTGAAAAGCAGGGATACACGTAGGAATTAAGCATCACCAGGCTGGTGTTTTCTCCCGTCTCCCCGAACTTGTTCGGGCACACGCCTTGCGTAACGTGACCGCAAGTCACGCGAGAGGGGAAGCATCCGCAGGATGCCGGGGTGAGGGGGAATTGTAGTATCTTCTCGGTTTTCACCACTCCTGCTGCGCCAGCCGCGTGCCGAGATTTGAATTCTGTGTTACAACCAGTGGAGATGCGGCGAGGTCAGAATATGAATACCAGATCGAGAAAGCCAGACTCGGCTACGGCGTCGGGCGTGTTCCCCAAGCCCGACTTTTCGGCGTCCGCTCCTCAGGAATCCCCGGAGACGCCGCCGCCTGAACACGAAACCGATCCCGGCAGCATCACCGGCGTGCTGCCGATTGTCCCCGAAGGCAAGGACGACGCCAAGAATCAGGATGATTCGGCGGCGGGCAAACGGCAGTAATCCTCGCGCCGCCGCGTCCGCAGGTTCCGGCAGTGGTGATTCGGATTCGCGCCGGGCGTGCGCCTTATGGGAATGTCCCCCGCAGCATCTTGCGATACACCAGCAGCCGCAGGTAAACATGCATCCCGGCGCGCTCGTACAGCGCGACGGCGTTGGTCAGGCTGGAAGCATCGACGCCCAGCCCGGCGCGACGGTAGCCGCGCTGTCGCAGCAGCGCCAGACTGTGCCCCAGCAGCGCCGAACCTAAGCCGTGCTTGCGCCAGCGGCGGCGCACCCCAAGCTCCCACACCCAGCCCATGTCCGGGTCTGCGACGCCGTAGGGACGGTTCAGGCAGATTCCGGCGATCTCGTCGCCGTCCCAGGCGACCAGCCACAGCGAGTAATCGTTGTTGGCGCGGTTGAGGATGTTGTGCGTCCACGTTTCAAAGGTCTGATGCTCGAAGCCCCAGTGATCGGCGAAGGTGTCCATGTGCGTCTGGTAGACGGCATAGGCGTCGCGCGCTTTGTCGAACGGGCGCAGCACGATCCCCGGCGGCAGCGGCGGCGCGTCGATAGGCTGATCCAGTTCCATGCGCATCGTGTAAAAGGTGCGGATGTACTGGTAGCCTTCGGCTTCAAACAGACGAATCGCCGCATGGTTCAGGTCAATCGTGTGCCGCTGAATGGCGATGGGCTGGTCAGGCGGCAGGTCAGCCCGCTCGACCCACTCGCGCGCTCGCGCTTCGGTCAGGTGGACGAGTTCCGTGCCGATGCCGCGCCCCCAGTAATCGGGGTGGATGTTGCCGTCCGCCCAGATGACGTGGATGCCAGTGTCAAAATCAATCTCACCGAAGCCGATCATCTGCTCCTGCGCTTCGAGGATGAACGACCCTTCGGCGGTGTCGAAGCCGGGGGATTCAAATTCCCGGCGCAGATCGTCGATAGTGACCAGTCGCTCGTCGCCGGCGGCGCGCTGGGCGGCGTTGGCGAGCGCCGCCATCGCCGGGTAATCGCCCGGCTGGCAGGGACGGACGGTGAATTGTTCGCGCACGATCATCGCATACACTCCGCGTAAAAACGCTGCGTCAAGCGTATCATTCCGGTTTACGAATGTCAATGACGGTCTATGACGGGTCATCAGGTAGCGAAAATCGGGCGCGAAGGCTAAGATGGCTCCGTATCATCACTATACGGGGGGACAATGACTGACCACTTTTTCCTCGTCCTCGAAGGCTTGGACGGTTCGGGCAAGAGCGAGCTTTCGCGCCGGCTCGCCGCGCATATCGGCGATGCCATCGGCGCGGAGCATGTGCTGCTCACCTTCGAGCCGCGTAACGAGATGGCGGCGGGCGAGTTCTGCCGCGATGTGCTGGCGAAGCGCATCACTGTTTCGATGCGCACGCTGGCGCTCGGTTTCGCCCTCAACCGCGCCGACCACGGCGAGCGCATGATCACGCCGTTCCTCAACGGCGGCGCTGCCGGCGTGCCCGCCCGGCGGGTCGTCATCTGCGACCGCTACTACATGTCGTCGCTGGTCTACCAGTCGAGCGGCGGCTTGAGCATCGACGACGTGATGGAGCTGAACAAAAGCGCGCCCCCGCCCGACCTGACGCTGTTTCTGGACGCCAGCCCCGAAACCTCTTACGAGCGCATCAGCGCCCGGCAGTTGAAGCTGGGCTTCACCGACCGCGAACTGTTCGAGGAGCGGCTCGGCGAGACGCGCGAGAAATATGTCACTGTGATCGACTTCCTGCGCAAGCGCGGCGAACAGATCGAAATCGTCGATGCCAATGGCACACGGCTGCAAGTGCTCAACGGCATGATCGACGCGATCAACCGGCGCGCCCCCGATTGGCTGCGGCTGCCGCATATGGAGACAATGGAGTGGCAGCTTTGAAAGCCGCCAACCTCGTGCTGCTCTCTGTGTGGCAGCGGTGATGGATGAGTTCATCGGCGGCTTCCGGCTGCGCCCGTATCAGGCTGCCGATCTGGCGCGGTTGTTGGCGTTCGTCGGCGAATGCTTCGCGGGCGATACCTGCCAGACAGTTCACCCCGGCGACGCGCTCCACTGCATGAGCAATGCCTGGCGCGGGCAAAACGTCGCGAACTACTTCACCCTGTGCGAAGATGACCAAACCGGCGCTCTGGCAGGGGTGGTCATGCTCTACCCGGCGCGTTATGCGAGTTATTTCCTGGTGGTGCATCCTGCCCGGCGCGGCGGCGATCTGGAACGGGCGTTGATCGCGCACGGCGACGCCGCGATGCTTCGCGTGATGCAGGCGGCGAATCAGCCGGACGGGTACGGCAGCGACGCCGCCGAATGTGACACCGTGCGGCGCGATTTGCTGGCTCAGGCGGGCTACACCGCGCCCGACGAGCCGTACATGATCTTCAACACCCGCTCGCTGGGCGAGCCGATCCCCGCCTCGATTCTGCCGGGTGGTTTCACGATTCGCCCGGTCGAAGGCGAACACGAAGCCGAAGCGCTCGCAGTCGTCCACAGCGGGGCGTTTGGTTCGACCTGGACAGGCGAGGAATACCGCCGGGTGATGCGCACGCCGGGCTTTCACCGCGACCGCGAGCTGGTGGTGGTCGCGCCGGATGGCAGGCTGGCGGCGTTTGCGATCTACTGGGTCGATCCGGTATCCCGCAGCGGGCTGTTCGAGCCGGTCGGCTGTCACCGCGATTTTCAGCGGCTGGGGCTGACGAAGGCGCTGCTGTACGAGGGGCTGCGGCACATGCAGTTGCACAACCTGACAACCGCCGTCGTCCTGAACCTTGCCGCCAACCCGGCAGCGGCGGCGCTGTACCACAGCGTTGGCTTTCGCCCTCAGTACGGCATCCTCCGTTACGAGAAGGCGATGCCTTAGTGCTGCTCCAGCAAGTAATCCGATTAAAACGTGAACGTCTGGTAGGGGCGCACGGCTGTGCGCCCTCTTAAGAAATTTGCCGGATTCAGCACTTAGCCAGTTTACAAAATCTGCGACAGGAAAAGCTGGGTGCGCGGGTGCTGCGGATTCTCGAAGAAGTGCTCCGGTGTCCCCTGCTCGACGATGCGCCCCTGGTCGAAGAACAGCACGCGGTCGGCGACTTCGCGAGCGAAGCCCATCTCGTGGGTGACGCACAGCATCGTCATGCCGCTCTGCGCCAGCTCCTTCATCACGTCCAGCACCTCTTTGATCATCTCCGGGTCGAGCGCCGACGTGGGTTCGTCGAACAGCATGATCTTCGGCTCCATCGCCAGCGCGCGGGCGATGGCGACGCGCTGCTGCTGCCCGCCGGAAAGCTGCCCTGGGTACTTGTCCGCCTGCTCCGGGATGCCGACGCGCTGGAGCAGTTCGAGCGTGCGGGCTTCGGCGCGTTCCTTCGCCCAGTGACGCACGTTGATCGGCGCGAGCGAGACATTCTGCATCACCGTCAGGTGCGGGAACAGGTTGAACTGCTGAAACACCATGCCGATTTCGCGGCGGATGGCGGCGATATTGCGCACGTCGTGCGACAGTTCGATGTCGTCGACGATGATCTGCCCTTCCTGATGCTCCTCAAGGCGGTTGATGCAGCGGATAAAGGTCGATTTCCCCGACCCCGAAGGACCGATGATCACCACCACTTCGCGCGGCATGACATCGACGCTGATGTCGCGCAGGACGTGAAATTCGCCGAACCATTTATTGACGTTCCGGCAGACGATGATCGGTTCTTTGATGACCGCGCCTTGTGTTTCGTTGGTCGGTGCTGCTGTCGCCATAATGTCCTCGAACAATAGCGTTACCTTGCGTGTAGGGGCACGACATGTCGTGCCCCTACGTCGTTATCTGTTTAAACCCGCCGCGCCGCGCCGGAACCGCTGGCTTCGATGCGGCGGCTGACCCACGCCATCAGGTAGCTGAACACGAAATACAGGATCGAGATGAACAGGTAGACTTCTTTCTGAAGCCCGATGAACTCCGCCTGCGCGACCACGCTCTGCGCCATGCCGGTCAGGTCGATCAAGCCGACCAGCGCCACCAGCGACGTATCCTTGAACAACGCGATTGCCTGCCCGACCAGCGCCGGGATGACGACGCGCAGCGCCTGCGGCAGCAAAATCAGTACCGTGACCTGATAGCCGCTCAAGCCGAGCGCCTTCGCCGCTTCCTCCTGCCCGTGCGGGATCGCCTGCAAGCCGCCGCGCACGTTCTCTGCCAGATACGCCGCGCTGAACAGCGTCAAGCCGACCATCGCCCGGAAGACGTTATCGACTTCCGCCAGCGACGGGTTGACCAGCGGCACGAGTAGCTGCGCCATGAACAGCACCGTGATCAGCGGCACGCCGCGCACCAGCTCGATGTAGAGGATGCAGGTCGCCTTGACGACCGGCAGGCTGCTGCGCCGACCGAGCGCCAGCAGCACGCCGAGCGGGAACGAGGCGAGGATGGCGACAATCGTCAGCAGCATGGTGAGCAGGAAGCCGCCCCAGCGCCGCGTGTCGACCACCGGCAGCAGGTTGCTGCTCCCGGCGCTGCCCGTCGCCGTGACCAGCAGCGGCGGCACGACCAGCAGCAGCAGCCACAGCAGCGCCGCGCCGGTCATCACTCGCTGGCGTCCGTTACCGACCCACCGCCCGCGCTGGGAGCGTCCCATCTGCGCCGCATACAACCCGGCGAACAGCCAGACGGCGGCGCTCAGCAGCGAGACCACTAGCGCCCCGCCCATCGCCTGCCCTCGCAGCAGCCCGCTCACCTCGTCGATCATGCCTTCGGCGCGCACCGATTGCAGGATGCCGAGCAGCGTCACCAGCCGGAACAATGCCCGCCCGCGCGGCTGGTCGTCGTTCATGCCCGTGAAGTACATCCAGCCGATCCACACCAGGCGCGAGAGCAGCGCCGCCACGCCGACTGCATCCAGGCTGGGGATGCCGTAGCACAGCACGAACAGGATCAGCAGCCACAGCAGCCACATCCAGTTCGTCGCCCCGCGCACGCGCTGGCGGCGGTCGCCGCGTTCGTTCCAGACCGGCGGCAGGGCGCGCGCCAGCCCGACAGCCGCCGCGTAGCCCAGCGCGCCCATCAGCGCAAGCTGAAGAACCGGCAGGCTCAGGTCGCGGAAGAACGGCGCGATGAACGTCAGCAGGTAATCGCCAAACGAGCGCACGCCCTGATACTGGTTGTCGGTGATGATCAGTTCGGGGACGTTCTGCCCGTCGATTCGGGGTCGGAGGGCTTCGGTCGTGAAGCCGTCGCTCATGCGGACATACTGGATAACCGACGCGCTGCCGCCGCCGGGCTGCGAGCGCGTGAACGACTGTTCGTTGAGCGGGTAAATGCCGGTCGCCGCCAGCAGCGCCGTGCTGTCGCTCGTCTTTTCGAGGATATACCACCCGTCGGCGGGCAGCGTCAGCGTCAGCGGCTCGGAGTCGACCGTCAGGGTGGCGCTGGTCAGCGCTTCGAGCGTCGCGCCGTCGCGGATCGTCACCTCGACCGGCGCTTCGTTAAGCTGGTAGGTCTCGGTCACTGCATCCGGGATTTGCAGACTGCTCAATTGGTTGCTCAGGTCGGCTTTCTGCGTGTCGGTCAGCAAGCCGTGTGCCAGCCGGTTTTCAAGCTCGCTCCGCGTCCGGATCGCGTTGAGGCGGTTGGTCGCGGCGTTGATCAGCGCCGTGCTGGCGCGGTCGGTGAAACCGGCGGTCGCTGCCAGCACGGTGTCGGCATCGCTGGTATTGTCCACGCGCACGGTGATTGTCTCTCCGGCGCGGGCGATGAAACCCACCTGATTCTGCGGCGTCTCGGTGACGGTTCCCGAAACGATCGGCGTATCCCCGACGGCGACGTAGGTCGTCACCGGCGGGACAGTCGCATGGATCAACGGCGGCGCGGCGAACAGCAGCGCCAGCAGCACGACGAGGGCGATCAGCAGCCCCCGGCTCGCTCGCGTGTAAGCAAATACGGTGAAGCCGATGACGAACGCGCCCAGCCGCGCCGCCCATTCCGGTCGCCACAGCGCGTCGTTCGGGAACGTGCCCAGCATGAACAGCCGGAAGTTGGCGGTGATCACGAACCAGTTCGCCGCGCCGACCGCCCATTGGATCACGGCGCTGACCGTCCCCACCAGCACGATTGCGCTGAAGATCGTCAGGATCGTGTCGAACGTCGTGTTGAACAGGTTGGTGCGAATCCACGCCAGCGGACCGACCGACAGCACGGGCGGCGGCTTGATCGGCGGCTCGTCGTAATTGACGATGGCGTGTTCGCGCGGGTCGAGTGTGGTCGCCATAGCCGCCTACCTCGTCACCAACTGGAAGCGCCCGTTGATCCAGTTCATCGCCGCGGCGATCACCAGGCTCAGGATCAGATACGACACCATGATGATGATGATGCCGGTCACCGACTGCCCGGACTGGTTGATCACCGTGTACAGGACCGCGAAGGTGTCGGAATACGAAATGGCGAGCGCGAGGCTGGAGTTCTTCGCCAGGTTGAGATACTGGTTGCCCAGCGGCGGGATGATCACGCGCAGCGCCTGCGGCAGCACGACCATTGATAGCACCTGCGAGCCGCTCAAGCCGAGCGCTCGCGCCGCTTCGATCTGCCCATGCGGCACGGCGAGGATGCCCGCCCGCACGATTTCGGCGATGAACGCCGCCGTGTAGATCGCCAGCGCCGCCAGCAGGGCGATGTAGCGTGGGTCGAGCGTGATGCCGCTGCTGAAGCGCAGCCCGGCGCGTTCCGGCAGCGCGATCGTGAGCGGCACGCTGCTGTACTGGAGTTCGTCGTCGGCGGTCAGCGCACCGCTGGCGCGCGCCTGTTCGAGCGGCATGAATGTCACCGTGCCGTCTTGATTGACCGGGACGGCGGCGGGCAGCGGCTCGGCGCTGACCACGAACCAGCCGATCACGGCGAACAGCACGATGCTGACCAGCCCGTAGCGCGCGCGTGGGTGTGGGTCGCCGGTCTGTTCGGTCAGCCGACCGAGGTATGCCCACATCAGCCCCGCGACGGTGATGCCGAGCACCACGAACAGAAACCACTCGGCGAAGCGCGCCGTCGTGTGGACTTCGGGATAGACCAGCCCGCGATTGCTCAGGACGATGATCGGCTTCAGTTCGGCAAAGACGGCGGCATCTGGCGCGCCGCCCAGCAGAAACAGCAGCCCACCGATGAATTGACCGATTGCCAGCCCCCACGCGGTTCGGCGCAGGTCGGCGCTGCCGACGAAGCGCAGCCCGACGATCAGTCCGAGGCTGACGATCAGGTACAGCCACGCGCCGGTCGTGCTGGCTCCGGCATTGAACAGGTTACGTTCCGGGTAGGGTGTATTGTAGAAAAACAGGAAGCCAATCTCGACGGCGGTGATCAGCCCGACCAGCGCCGGCATGAGCAGAGCGCGGCGTTCGCCTCGCATCCGCAGCACGAAGAACGCGGCGATGATATAGATCGCGTAGCGCAGCGGCAGCGCCACCAGCCCCGGCTGCGGACGCTGGATACTCTGCTGGATAGTTGGCAGCGCCAGCACGATCACGAAATACCAGGTGAATATCTGCACCAGCAGCGGCGTATTGCGCAGTATCTCGATGATGAACCGGCTGATGTTGCGAATCAGCCAGTTGCCGCTGAGCAGGAATATGCCGCCAAAGATGCCGAGGATGGTTGCGCCCGCCAGCCCGGCGACGACGACCGTCAGCGTGTTGCGCACGCCCACCAGGAATGCTTCCCAGTAGCTGTCGTCGGGGGTGTAATCCCCCGCCCCGCCGATGGCGAATCCCGCCCGGTTTTGCAGGAATGCGAAGTTTGGCGACAGGTTGCTGCTCGCCAGCGCCGAAACGATCTGATTGATGGTGCCGGAAACGGCGATGAAGACCAGTACCAGAAAGATGAGTTGACCGAAAATTTGCAGGAAGCGGATGTCGCTGACCAGAGCGAATAGGTTTTGGAGCACACTTCGATTATTCGGCTGCCGGGTGGCGGGCGAATTCATCCAAACCCCCTCGAAAATTCAGCGAGGGGCGATGCGCATCGGCGTGCGCATCGCCCCGGATTGGTTACGCCGGATGTTCGGCTAACGACGCATTAACGGAACGGCGGCGCGTACAGCAGTCCGCCGTCAGTCCACAGGCTGTTGACGCCGCGCGGCAGGTCGAAGATCGTGTCCGGACCCAGGTTGCGGGCGTAGATTTCGCCGTAGTTCCCCACCTGCCGGACGATCGCTTCGGTGAAGTGGTTCTCGATGCCGAAGTACGAGCCGTTCTGGTTGCCGCCATAGCCCAGGAAGCGGGCGACGTTCGCGCCGACGCGCGCGTTATAATCCTCGTCGCTTTCGCCTTCAGCCTGGATGAATTCGTCGATGTTCGTGCTGTCGATGCCGAATTCTTCCGCCTGAATGGTGGCGAACACCGTCCAGCGGACGATGTCGGCGAACTGCGGGTCGCTCTGCGGGGTCAGCGGACCGAGCGGTTCCTTGCTGAGCACCACGTCGAGAATCTTCATCGCGCCGGGGTCGGCAGCCGAGGCTTTCTGCGAAACCAGACCGCTCATGTCGGTTGTCACGGCGTCGCAGCCACCCTGGTTGAAGGTCGCCATCACGGCGTTGAAGTCCTGGTAGGTCTGAAGCTGGAAGTCGAGACCCCGATTATTCATGGCATCGGTGATATTGAGTTCGGTTGTCGTCCCCGAATTGGTGCAGATGATGCCGCCCGCCAGGTCTTCGAGCGCCTCGACGCCGCTGTCGGTCATCACCATGACGCCCTGACCATCGTAGAACGTGGTCGGCGCGAAGGTGACGCCCCACTGGGTATCGCGGCTGCTGGTGAAAGTCGTATTGCGCGAGAGCATGTCGACTTCGCCGGACTGCAGCACCGTCTGGCGGTCAGCAGCCACCACCGGGCGGAAATTGACCTTGCTGGCATCACCCAGAATCGCAGCGGCGACGGCGCGGCAGAAGTCGGCGTCGAAGCCTTCAATTTCGCCGGCGGCATTGGGGAATCCAAAACCGGGCAGGGCGTTGTTGACGCCGCAGATCAATTCGCCGCGATCCATGACCGCCTGCGTGATCGGACCCACCTGAACGGTCGCGTCCTGCGCCATCACGGCAGTCCCGGACAGCGCGAGCACGAGAATCATAAAGAACAGACTACGTCTCACCATTGCCTTGCTCCTTCTGGTAGCGACTTTCGACAAAAACGACTTTTGTGGACTGGGCTGGTACTAGCCAGCCCAGATGAAGTTAGTCGGGCAGTGTAACGTGCGACAACTTGCTTGTCAAACGCTATGCCCTACGAAAAGTGGCGTTTGATTGTTGTGCATTATTTGAGAGGCGAGCGCAGTTGATCGAGTTTGGCAATGATAGCGGCACGGACTTCGCCCGGCTCGGCGTGACGCCCCAGTGCTTTCTTGGAGAACACCAGCTCGCCGTTGACCTCGACTTCGAACAAACCGCCCTTGCTGGGAATCAGCGTCCACGAGCGGACGTAGAACTCCAGCTCACGTTCACCTAAGATGTCTGCCGTCAAACTGACAGCGCGGTCGGTGTAGTGTCAGGCGGCGCAGTAGGTTAGCTTCACATCCAGCAGAGGCTGCTGCATTTCACCACTCCTTATGGCTCAGGATCAAGTATAAGCGAGGTAAAATATAACAGATCACCCAGACAGGGCAAACAATGCCGGGGGACCCGCACGGATGGGGATGTCATTGCTGGACGAGACTTTCGAAGTATATGTGCAAATGCGGCGTGGCGGCAAAGATGCCAAATCCGTGCTCGATTCGCTGCGGATGCGCTTCGAACTCCTGACGCCCGGCGAGCGCGCCGAAATGGTGCGCCGTGTCAAGGCGTGGGAGGCAAAGCATGTGAATTCCCCGGTCGCCAACAACCGGCAGAAGCGGGCGACGGACGCCGCGAAGCACGGCGGGCACGATACCGAACCGGCGCTGGAAATTCCGCGACCGCCCTCCGCCGCGCCGGAGAAAATGGTTGCCTGCTCGCGCTGCGGCAAGCTGAACGGCAGCAGTGAAGTGTTCTGGGCCCACTGTGGCAATTTTCTGCGCGTCGATAACACCCGCCACGAAACGACCCGGCTGGATGAATCGGAGATGGACGCGCTGGGACCCGACTTTTTCGGTCCGAACTCCACGCTGGTGCTGCTGGTCGCGTCCGACGGTTTCAGCTATAGCATTCAGCCGCAGCGCTACAAGCACGAAACGGTGATCGGGCGCAGCGAAGGCAGCACGATGAAGCCGGATATCGACCTGAGCGATCACTTCGCCGGGGAAATGGGCGTGTCCCGGCTGCACGTCGCGCTGCAGTACAATGCCAAGAACAACCTGCTCAGCGTTTCGGACATGAAAAGCGCCAACGGCACCTTCATCAACGGGCAGAAGCTGTTCCCGCAGGAAGTCCGCGTGCTGCGCGATGGCGATGAGCTTCGCCTGGGGCGGCTCGTCCTGCGCGTGTACTTCAAGCACCCCACCGGTTACCTGAGGGGCGAGGAGTCCGAGCCAGAGACGTAAGCCGGCGCGCTGCCCAGCAGGTGTTCGAGCCGGGCGCGCGCTTCCGCGCTGCCAGTTTTGCGCACCGCCGCCGCTGCCGCCCTGAACGGCGCCTTCAGGATGTGAAAGACCACACCTGCATCCGTTTCGCTTCGATTCTCGTCTCGCTCGTCCCAGCGCTCTGGCGGAAGCTGAATCATCACGCCGATGAAGCCGATCAGCGCGTCGATGGCGCGGGCGTCGCTGGTTTCCGCCAGCGTATCGATCAGCGCCAGAACGGTTGCTGTCTCGGCATCCGTGCGCAGCGCGTCGATCAACCCCGGCAGCACGCGCGGGTCGGCGCGCAGCCTTGCCAGCGCCCGGACAGCGTGCGCCGCGCCGCCGTAGCTGTAGCGGCGGCTGCGCACGACGCGCAGCAGCGGCTCGACGGCGTTTGCCCCGGCGATGCGAGCGTAATCGTCGACGATGTGCGCGTAATCCGGGGTGAAGGGAATGTCATCCAGCAGGGCGACCAGCGTAGGCGCCGCCCGCCCGTCGCCGATTTTGCCCAGCGCCCGTGCGATGGCGAGCCGCGTATAGCGGCTGGTTTCGCGGGCGTACGCGGCGATCAGCGGCTCGACTGCCCGTGCGTCGCCAATATCGCCCAGCAGATAGGCGGCGCGTTCTCTGGCGGCAGCGCTGTCTGGCACGGAGCCGATGCCGCCGTATAAGCGCATATCGGGGAGTGGGTGCTGTCCGTTCAGCACGGCGATCAGCGGCTCGACGGCGGCAGACCCCAGCGCGACCAGCCGTTCGCCGGCTTCGCGTGCGTCTGCCGAATACAACTGCGCCAGCAGCGGCTCGATTTCGGCTGGCGGCGCGTCAGGCATCGCGGAGCGCGCGCACCTGCGCCGATATTTCGGCGGCGACCCGCATGAACAATTCTTCCATCAGCCCGTCATCGACCTGATAGATGCCGCCGTAGTTCCCGGCGCCCAGCACTTCGCGCATCGACTGCCCGCTGTCCGCCATCGCCAGGTTGACCGGCGGCTTGCTGCCGGACGGCACTTCGGCGACCCGCGTGAACGGGAAATTCTCGCCCCAGTTGGCGTGGTCGAGGCGCAGGTTGTGCGCCGCCTGAAATTCGCGCGAGGCGTTTTCGCGCCACCAGTCGTACCAGACGATGCGCACCAGTCCTTCCAGGTGCATGTCCTTGAGGCGCTGCGGCTGTTTGTTGCCGCCATGTCCATTGATGACGAAGAAGCGCTCGAAGCCCTGACACATCAGCGCGTCGACCATCTCGCCCAGCACCAGCTCGAACGTCTGCTGGCTGAGCGTGATCGTGCCGGGGAAGTCGGTGAAGTGCCCGCTCACGCCGAAATTGAACGGCGGCGCGATCAGGACGCCCTCGCGTTCGGCGACGGCGAACGCCAGCCGTGTAGGGATGAGGATGTCGGTCATCAGGCTGAGGTAGGCGTGCTGCTCGGTCGCCCCGGTGATCAGGATGATGCGGTTGTCGTGTTCGAGATAATGCTCGACATCCATCCAGTTCAAATCTTGAAGATGCA
>JADLHH010000171.1 GCA_020848855.1 Anaerolineae bacterium
AGCGACTCGATTGCCGGATTAGCGTAAATCCACTCGCCCGAATCGGCGCGCACCGACCAGACGACATCCTGCATCGAATTGAGGATGCTGGTCAGACGCTGCTCGCTTTCTTCGAGCGCCCGCTGCGCCTGCTTCTGCGCGGTGATGTCGATGATCGCGACCACGCGGAAGCGCTCGCCGTTTTCGCGGACAAGCAGGTTGTCATAAGCGCTGACCTCGATCAACTGCCCACCCTTGCGCCGGAGCGTCCACTCCGTCCTGACCTGCGCGCCCTCCCCGCCAATCAGGCGGTCGTGCGCATCCCGCCCCCGCGCCAGACTTTCGGGCGGGTACATCATCGAAAAATGGCTGCCGACCAACTCGGCGGCGGAATACCCGTAAATGTCGCACAGGGTCTGGTTCACCTGAACATAGTGTCCCTGTTCGTCGATCACGGCGATGCCGACGAGCGCCGTCTCGTAGATCGAGGTGAGCAGGCGCTGGTTTTCGCGAAGCTGTTCCTCGATCTGGATGCGCTCGGTGACATCGTGGTTGGTGATGACGACGGCGACCACTTCGCCTGCTTTGTCGTGCAGGGGCGAATAGATACTCTCGAAGCGGCGCAAGCCGGTGACCGTCGGGAAAGCATTCTCCATGACAGACGGCTCGCCCGTCTCCAGCACTTTGGCTATCAATGCATCCGCGTGCTTGCCCGCTTCTTCCGGGAAGCCGAGTTCCGTCCACGTCTTACCGATCACCTGCGACGACGTCAGGCTCACGCTGCGCAGCGCCGACGGGCTGGCGTACAGGAACTTGCCGCCTCGGTCGATCATCAGGAAGCTGTCCGGCGTGGTGGACAGCACTTCGTCGAAGATGCGCGTCTGCTGCTCCAATTCAGCCGAGAGCTTCTGCTGTTCCCGCTCGGCTTCCTTGCGCTCGGTGATGTCGTGGATGGTGTTGAGCATGAACATGACGCTGCCGTCGCTGTCGTGGATGGGCGTCAGCGTCGTCACGAAGTCGCGCAGCCCCAGCAGTGTCGGGAACTGCTCCTCGTAGGTCATCGACTCGCCGGTCGAAAAGACCTGCGCGAGCCGCTGTTCGAAGCGCAGCCCGACTTCCTCCGGGAAGCCCATTTCGCGCCACGTCTTGCCGGAAACCTGATCGACGGTCATCCCGGCGCTTTCCAGCCCCACGCGGTTGACGTAGAGATAATGCCCCTCACGGTCGAACAGGATAAAGGTGTCCGGGGTGGCGGAGAGCATTTCATCGAGCAGGCGCGCCTGCTGCTCGACTTCGTGAGCGAGCGTCTGAACGAGCGCTTCCGACTCTTTGCGCGCGATGATATCGCGCAGAAAGACGGCGAACTGCTCGCCTTCGAGGGGAATCAGTTGAACTTCGTACCACCCATCCTTGACGAGCGTGTCGGTCAGGTGGATTTCGCCGTAGGCTGGCTTGCCCGACGCGAACATCGCGCCCGTCTGCTCGATCAGCCGCTTCAGCGATGCTTCGGTCAGCAGATCGCGGGCATGATGCCCAATCAACTGTTGGGATGAAAGTCCGGCGCGCGTCGCCGCGTGATCGTTGGCGTCCACGACGAGAAAATCGTGAATCCCCCCGGCGGAGTCGTGTTCAACCTGTACCAGCAGGAATGTGTCGATGCCCGCCTCAATTGCCTCGCGGAAGATGCGGCTCGGTTCGCGCCGAAGCACGGTGATCAGGCGCGCGGGACGACCGTCGTGGTCGACCTCGGCATCGGTATACGTCACGGGGATGACCGCGCCCGCCGGGGTGGTCAGGCGCGCGGCGTCCGCCGCCCCGACGAGCAGATCGTCGAAATGCGCACCCGTCAGTTCGCCCGACGAGCAGCCGAACAAATCGCCGGCGGCGCAGTTTGCCAGCAGCACACGCGCGTCGCGGACAACCAGCACTGCCATCGGGAGGGCATTCAGCCAGTCGATGCGCAGCGGCTCAGTCATCGGGGCATCCCGTCCGGCAAGATCATCATCAGGAACGTGAAAATGGTCGTTGGAGAGATGTTCTCAGGCATAATCCCCAATTGTAGAGGATGTTGCGTTGTTTGCCAGCATCGCCTGTTCCTGTAAAATCGAATAATCAGGAATGTAAGATGCGGTAAATACACTTTTCGCCTGTACAGCAATTAACGGACTCGAAAGAAGTTTCATGACAGCCCCCCTCTCCACTCCACAGATGCCTGAATCACATCGGCAGTATTTTGTCGACGAAGCTGGAGACGGCGTATTATTCAATGCGAAAGGGAGAGTGCTGATTGGAACCGAAGGTTGTTCCCGGTACTTCATGCTGGGAATTCTGGATGTGCAAGCTCCTGACACGCTGAACTACGCGCTTGAAAGTCTTCGCGCCAATTTACTCAGCGATCCCTACTTTCGCAAAGTGCCGTCGATGCAGGTGGCGCATCGAAAAACAACTATCGCATTCCATGCCAAAGATGACATTCCCGAGGTTCGTAGGGAGGTTTTTGCCCTCCTCAGGCAACAAGAAGGGCTGCGGTTTTTCGCCGTAGTACGCGACAAGTTCGGTGTTCTGCGTGAAGCTCAAACGTATGTGAACATCCGATATCATCCAAACCTGCTCTACGATCAGCTTGTGAGGAGACTCTTTAAGGATCGACTGCATAAAGATGACAGATACACGATTACGTTTGCTTTGCGCGGACGATCAGATCGGACTCAAGCGCTGCAGGACGCTCTGAAATCGGCTCGCAAACAGTTCGAGAAAAAGTGGCAGATTCAAAGCGACACACCTATTCACATCCAGGCAGTATCGGCATCGCAGCAGCCTTGTCTCCAAGCTGTAGATTACATGCTATGGGCGCTGCAACGATGTTATGAACGCAGGGAAGATCGCTATCTGGATTACGTGTGGTCGTGCTGTCACCTCATCCACGATGTGGATGATCACCGGAAAAACAAATACGGCGTTTACTATTCACAGAAAACGCCGCTTGTTCTGGAGGGATTGCCGCCAATCGAGACGGATAAATAAGAAAGCATCAAAGAATATAGGATTCTCCAAGAGAATCACACGGCATGAAGCCGATTTTTGTCCTTTGATGCATCCCTATTATACCATAGTATTCCCGGAAACGGGATTTTGTTTCATTCCAGCAACCGCTCCCATTCCGCCATTGTCGCGTGGAGCTGGGCTTCCGCCTGGGTGTAGGCTTCGCCGAGCGCGCGCACCTTGCCGGCGTCGGCGTTGGTGCTGGCGGCGCTGATAGCGGCGGTGATGTCCTCGATCTGCGCCTCTAGCTGCGGGATGAGCGCTTCCAGCTCGGCGATGCGCTGCTCCAGTTGGCGCGGGTTCAGCCCGAATTTCTTCTCGGCGGGCTTCGACGCCGCGCTTTTCGCTTTGCCGGCTTCGGCGCGCGGGACGGCGTTCTGGCGCGCGGCGACGTATTCGCCATACGTGCCGTTGAACACGTCCAGCCTGCCGGGGCTGACCGCCCAGATTTGGGTCGCCAGCGCGTCGATCAGGTAGCGGTCGTGGCTGACGAGCAGGATCGTGCCGCCGAAATCCGACAGCACGTTCTGCAAAATCTCCTGGCTGTCGATGTCGAGATGATTGGTCGGCTCGTCCAGCAGCAGAAAATTCGCGCCGCCCAGCGCCAGCTTCGCCAGCGCGACGCGCCCGCGCTCGCCGCCGGAGAGCGTGCGGATTGGGCGGAACACGTCGTCGCCCTGAAACAGAAACTGCCCCAGATAACTGCGCGTCTGTTCCAGCCCCATTTCCTTGACAGTGAGGATTTCGTCGAGGATGCTGTTGTCCTCGTTGAGAAGCTCGTGCGCCTGGGCGAAATAGCCGATATGCACCGCCGCGCCGATTTTGACCGCGCCGGACTTGGGCTGAAGCTGCCCCAGAATCGTCTTGATGAAGGTGCTTTTGCCCGCGCCGTTGGGTCCGATCAGCGCCGCGATTTCGCCGCGCCGCAGGACGATATCCGGCGCCTGAAACAGCGGATCACCATCGGGATAGCCGACTGCTAGATTCCTGGTCTCCAGCACCTTGTCGCCGCTGCGCAGCCCGGCGTTCATGCGCAGGCTCATATTGCGGCGGGTGCGCGGTCGGCGGATCAGAAAATCGCGCTTGAGGCGCTCCAGGCGGGTGCGCCGCCCCTGCGCCTGCCGGGTATTCTGCCCGTACAGGTTGCGGCGGATGTATTCTTCCTCTTTGGCGATGAACTCCTGCTGGGCTTCGTATTCCTTGAGCAGGCGCTCGTGGCGCTCTTCGCGCTGCCGGAGATAGTGGCTGTAGTTGCCGCGATACAGCTCCAGCGTACCGAAGTCCAGTTCCCAGATGGTGCGGGCGACAGCGTCCATGAAGTAGCGGTCGTGGCTGACGACCAGCACCGCGCCGTCGAACTCGCTCAGGAAGCCTTCGAGCCACTCGATTGCCTCAATGTCGAGGTGGTTGGTCGGCTCGTCCAGCGCCAGCAGGTCGGGCGCTTCGAGCAGCAGCCTGCCGAGCAGGGCGCGGGTCTTCTGCCCGCCGGAAAGCTGAGTCAGCGGACGGTCGTAGTCTTCCGGCGCGAAGCCCAAGCCGTGCAGCACGCGGCGCGTCCGCTGCTCGTAGGTATAGCCGCCCGCCAGCTCGAACCGCTCCTGAAGCTCGCCGTAGGCGGCGAACGCGGCATCGTGCCGGTCGGGGTCGGCGAGGTCGTGTTCGAGCTTGCGAAGCTCAATTTCCTGCGCGCGCAGGTCGCTGAAGGCGGACATCATCTCCTGCCAGAGCGAGTGAATCCCGGCGAGTTCCGGGCGCTGGGGCAGAAA
>JADLHH010000172.1 GCA_020848855.1 Anaerolineae bacterium
AAGGGCGACGAGTTCCCGATACCGATGGAGAATTACTGGTGGACGCGCGGGCAGAACGACGTGCAGGGGGATGGCTCGGTCGATAAGCATAACGGCTGGGACACGGGAGCGAATCCCGGCACGGCGGTCTTCAGCGGCGCGAACGACGGGCAGGTGGTGCGGCAGATGACCTGCACGCGCTGCACGGCGGACAAGCCGAACGTGATCAGCCAGGGAATCCCGCTCAACAGCCCCAGCGTGCTGGGTGACGCGGCGTGGGGGTTCGGCTACGGCAACGCGGTGATCGTGCGCTACCTGAACGACCAGCTCCCGGATTCGACGCGGGCGCGGCTGGTGGCGCAGGGATTGTCGGGCATCCACCTGTTCGTGATCTACGCGCATCTGAGCCGCATCGACATGCACGTTCAGGTCGCGCCGTACACACAGATCGGCGTGATTGGCAACACCGGCAATTCGACGGCGACTCACCTGCACCTCGAAGTGCGGGCGTCGTCCAACCCGAACGATACGTTCTGGGGCGGGATGCGCGTGGTCGAGCCGGGGATTCTGTTCCGACGGTGAGAATGCCCCTCACCCCGTGCGAAACTGCGTTTCGCCTTGCCCCTCTCG
Organism: Anaerolineae bacterium; assembly: GCA_020848855.1. The sequence goes on from JADLHH010000172.1 coordinate 610, forward strand.
TCCAACCTTCGGTTGGATTACGCAAGCGGAGAGAAGGGTAAAGACCCGACGTGCGGGAATGAAGTTGGGCTATGGAGGATGACCATGATCGACCGAGTGACCGTCGCCGCGTGGCTGGAAAATTACGTGCTGGCATGGAAATCCGCCGATCCCGAAGCGATCGGCAGCCTGTTTAGCGAGGACGCACAGTACTTCTACACGCCGTTCGAGGAGCCGGTGGTCGGGCGCGAGGCAATCGTCGCGTCGTGGCTGGAAGACCCGGATCAGCCGGGGACGTTCGACGGCGCCTACGAGCCGCTGGTGGTCGAAGGCAGCGTGGCGGTCGCCAATGGGCGCAGCCGCTACTACACGGCGGGCACGGCGTTCGTGGGCGCGGAATACGATAACATCTTCGTACTGCGCTTCGACGAGCAGGGCAAGTGCGTCGAATTCCGCGAATGGTTCATGAAGAAGTAAGGTGATTATCCCTTGATGGTAGAGGCACGACAGGTCGTGCCCCTACGTTACCTACCACGAAGGTACAATCGCCAAAAGTAAATGGCGCACAGCCGTGCGCCCCTACAACCCGCTTCCACGTAAACCGGAGCGTTCAAACGAGATAATCGGGTAGGAGCAGGTCGCATGGAATACCGCTTACTGGGACGCACCGGGGTGCGCGTGTCGCCGCTGTGCATGGGCACGATGACCTTCGGCGACAGCGCCGACGAAGCCGAATCGGGGCGGATGTTCAACGCCTGCCGCGACGCCGGCATCAACTTTTTCGACTGTGCCAACGGCTACGCGGGCGGGCGCTCGGAAGAAGTGCTGGGCAGGCTGATCGCCGACTGCCGCGATGACATCGTGCTGACGACGAAAGTCGGCTTCCCGGTCGGCGGCAAGGGGATCAACGACACGGGGGCGTCGCGCCGGCATATTTACGCGCAGGTGGAAGGCAGCCTGAAGCGGCTGAACACCGACCGCATCGATGTGTATTTCATCCACCGCTTCGACCCGACCACGCCGATTGAGGCGACGATGCGGGCGCTGGACGATCTGGTGCATCAGGGGAAGATTCTGTACCCGGCGGTGAGCAACTGGGCGTCGTGGCAGATCGCCACCGCGCTGGGCATGTCGAAGTACGAGGGGCTGGCGCGCATCGAGTGTTTGCAGCCGATGTACAATCTGGTCAAGCGGCAGGCGGAAGTCGAAATTCTGCCGCTGGCAGAAGCCGAACAGATCGGCGTGATCCCGTACAGCCCACTGGGGGGCGGCTTGCTCAGCGGCAAATACACGGGCGACAGCACGGCGGGGCGGCTGGTCGAGAACAGGATGTACGGCGCGCGCTACGGCGAGCCGCTGTACTACGAGATCGCGGCGAAATTCGCGGCCTATGCCCGCGAGCGCGGCTACGCCCCGGCGACGCTGGCGGTCGCGTGGGTGATGTCGCACCCGGCAATTACCGCGCCGATCATCGGGGCGCGCAATACCGAGCAGCTCACGGCATCGCTCGCCGCGCTGGACGTGGCGATGACGCCGGAATGGCGGGCGGAGATTTCGGCGCTGTCGTACCAGCCGCCCCCGGCAACGGATCGGCTGGAAGAACAGAAGCAGTGGAGTTAAAAGGAGAAAGTTAAAGGTTAAAAGTGGAAAGCTGCCGGAGGCGCTGAACAGCTATATAAACGCCTGTTTCTGTTTTTACTTTCACCTTTTAACTTTCAACTTGGATCGATCTTGATCAGCGTGATTTCGACCGTACTGAACGAGGGCGAGAGCATCCGGCGGCTGATGGACTCGCTGGCGGCGCAGACGCGCCCGCCGGATGAAGTGGTGATCGCCGACGGCGGCAGCCGCGACAGCACGGTCGCCATCCTGCGCGAATACGAAGCGAAGCTGCCGCTGCGGGTGCTGGTCGAGCCGGGCGCGAACATCAGCGCCGGGCGCAACCGGGCAATCGCAGCGGCGGAAGGCGAGATCATCGCCGTGACTGACGCCGGCGTGACGCTGGAGCGCGACTGGCTGGAGCGCATCACCCAGCCGCTGCTGGACGACCCGGCGCTGGAAGTGGTGAGCGGCTTCTTCGAGGCGGACGCGCATACCCCATTCGAGATGGCGCTGGGCGCGACGACTCTGCCGCTTGAGGACGAAATCGACCCGGAGACGTTTCTGCCGAGCAGCCGGAGCATCGCCTTTCGCAAAGCGGCGTGGATCACGGTGGGCGGCTACCCGGAATGGCTCGACTACTGCGAGGATTTGATCTTCGACCTGCGGCTGCGGGAAATCGCCGCGCCGACGCAGTTCGAGCCGCGCGCGCGCGTCCACTTCCGCCCGCGCCCGACGCTGGAAGCCTTCTTCAGGCAGTACTACCGCTACGCGCGCGGTGACGGCAAAGCCGACCTGTGGCGCAAGCGCCACGCGATTCGCTACGCGACGTATCTGATCGCCGCGCCGGTGATCTTCTGGCTGGGCTGGCGCAAGCACCCGCTGCTGTGGGCGCTGTGCCTGCCGGGGGTGTGGGTCTACCTGCGACAGCCGTACCGCCGCCTGCTGGCGATGCTCGGCGCGGACGTGTCGAGCGGCGACCGGTTGTACCTGCTGGCGCTCGTGCCGGTGATCCGGGTGGTGGGCGACATCGCCAAGATGATCGGCTACCCGGTCGGGTGGTGGTGGCGCATCAGGAACCGCCCGCCGGACTGGCGGAAGGTGTAGGCATAGTGCTGAGAGCTGAGAGCTGAGAGCTGAGAGCTGAGAGCTGAGAGCTGAGAGAAGCAAGGGTACGACAGGTCATATCCTTACATCAAGCCCCGATTTACCCCGCCATTGGCATGGTTTCGGATTCTACAGCGGTCGCTTCGGCAGGCGGGGCGGCGGGTTCCGGCACGTAATCGGGCAGCTCGGCTTCCATGTGGCGCACACGCGGGATGGCGTAGACCAGCGTGGTCGTCACGACCAGCACCACCCCGGCGATCAGCATGATCAAGCCCATCCCCGCCCCGGCGCTGTCGCCGACCAGCGGCGCGACCCGCTCCCAGCCCGCCGCGCCGACGGCGGGCTCGAATACCTGATCCACCAGCGGACCGACCAGCAGATACGAAACCGGGATCAGCACCATCACCATCTGCCCCATCGCGGCAAACACGCGCCCCTGAACGTCCGGCGGCACTTTGGTCTGCATGACCGACATGGCAGCGGCGTTGACCATCGGCATGGGCAGTTCCATCACCAGCAGCACGAGCGCAAGCACCAGCGCCGTCTGGCTGACACCGGCTGCGGCGAGGAAGAACGACCCGATGATGATGCCCGGCAGGATGGTGTGGATGCGCGGGCGGGTGCCGCCCCAGATGCCGAAGAGCACGCCGCCGGCAATCGCCCCAATGTTGGTGATGCTCAGGAGTGTGCCGAGCGCCGCTTCGCTGCCGGTGCGCGCCAGGATGTAGGGCGTAAACAGCATTCCTGCGCCGGAGAACAGGAAATTGACCAGCGCCAGATGCAGATTGAGCCAGAACAGCGTGCGCCACTTCCAGAGGTAGCGGAAGCCGCCGAACGATTCCTGAAGCAGCGAGCCTTTCATGGCACGCCCGACTTCGGTCTGCGCCGGGCGCGGGATATGGATGAGCAGCACGACGATCACGGCGACGACGAACGTGATCAGGTCGAACCCGATCACGCCGGTGACGCCGACGAGGGCATACAGCGCACCCGCGAGCGCCGGAGCGATCACCCCGGCGGCGGGTCCGGTCAACTGCATGAGCGCGTTGGCGCGGTCGCGCTGGTCATCGGGGATGAGCATGGTCACCGATGCCTGAAATGCAGGCGCCTGAAATGCGTTGAAGATCGACTGAATCAGCGTGACGAGGTAGAGGATGCCGAGCGAGAACGAGCCGTTCAGGAAGGTTACCAGCAGGATGAGCGTGCCGAGCGCCTGTCCCGCGTCGGCGATGTTCATCACGTAGCGGCGATCCCAGCGGTCGGCGAGCGCCCCGGCAAAACCAGCCATCAGCACCTGCGGCAGAAAGCCGAACAGCGCGACCAGCGCCAGCGGTGTCACCTCGCCCGTCTGGTTGAAGACGTAGATGCCGAGCGCCAGCGACGTCATGTGGCTGCCGATCTGCGAAAACGTCTGGGTGATGATCAGCGTGTAAAAGGTGCGCAGGTTGCGTCTCACGGCGTTTCCTCCCCCTCAACACCCTGTTATACGGATGGAGACACCGATTTGTTCTAAAAAAGTCGAATATTGGGGGTTTGCCCAACCGAGGGGCAATTTCACCAGACATGCAAGGGCGCGTGCTTGCTGCGCAAGCCAAGCTGTGCGCCCCTATATCTCCCGGATTGCGACGTAAAGATGGCGTCAGTGTCCGTTGCCGTTCCGGTGGCTGCCGCTGCCGTTGAGCAGGTGGGGCTGGCGCTCGACTACGGCATCGATCAGCCCGTATTCGACCGCCTGCCGGGCGTCGAAGAAAATATCGCGATCCATGTCGCGCTCAATGATGTCGATGGGCTGCCCGGTGTGCTGGTGGAAAATATCCGTCAGGCGAATCTTGAGGCGCTGAATCTCGTTGGCGCGGATGACGATATCCGACGCCTGCCCCTGCAGATTGCCGTGAATGAGCGGCTGGTGCATGTGAATGGTGGCATTGGGCAGGGCGTAGCGCTGCCCGCGCGCGCCGCCGACCAGCACGACCGTGCCGAAGCTCATCGCCATGCCGATGGCGGTCGTGCTGACCGGGGCGCTGATCTGCTGCATCGCGTCGTAGATCGCCAGCCCGGCATAGACTTCGCCGCCGGGGGAATTGACGTACATCTGGATCGGGCGTTCCGGGTCTTCGCGGTTGAGGAACAAAAGCTGCGCGACGATCAGGTTGGCGATCTGCGATTCGACTTCCGCGCCGAGGATGATGACGCGCTCCTTGAGCAGCAGCGAATAGATATCGTAGGCGCGCTCGCCGTAACTGCCCTGCTCGATGACCATCGGGATAACCGCCATTGGGAATGCTCCTTGTGAACAGACGTGTCGAATAGAAGACACGCGCAGATACGTGCCCGATCGATAAAATCCGCAATGTCTGACTAGCCCTATGATTGCCTGGGCGCACACATAGGTGCGCCCCTACAAATACAATGTAGCGGTAATTATGCCGTCGCCAGCATCTCCGGGTAGACCAGCGCGATCAGCCGGAGCACGGGCGCGTTGAGCGTATACGACATACCCGGCTGCGACAGCATCATGGTCGGCATGGCTTCGCGCAGATGCTCACGGGCGTACTGCAGCCGCTTCTTGACGGTCGTCAGCGGCAGCGCCAGCCGCTCGGCGATCTCCTGCTGCGAATAGCCGGTGATGTAGAACATCTCGGTGACGACGCGCTCGTGATCCGGCAGCGCCCGCACCGCGCGGTTGACCTTCTCCTTCAACTCGCGGTCTTCGGCGCTGGCGGCGGGGTCGGCTTGGGGAGCGGCGGTGTCTTCGAGCGGGAGCAGATGCGGCGACCTGCGGCGGGTGGCGCGGTGGCAGTAGGTGAGGACGATGCGCTTGAGCCACGCCGGGAATGCCGCCGGGTCGCGCAGTTGGTCGAGCTTCTGGTAAGCGGTGAGGAAGGCTTCCTGCGCGACATCCTGCGCCAGATGCGCGTCGCCGAGGCGGTTGTACGCCCAGCCGCGCGCGACCGACTGAAACGGCGCGATCAGCTCGCCAAACGCTTCCTCGCGGGCGCGTCCTTCGGCTGCCTGCGCCTTCCTGACCAGTTCTTCATATCCCTGCATTTGCAGATTCCCTGCTGTTTGCGGATAGTCTACACTATAGAGCCAGTTTCCAGGGAAATGGTGACTGGCGGAGCGGTCGAATTTCCAGGGGTTGATGCGGGGAGTTCACAAAATCGCCCCTACGGTACATTTGTACGCAAGCGAAGCGCCGGATTTTAACACCGTCGCGCCGAAAACGGCATATACTGTTATCAGCCGGGGTACGTACAAATTGCGACGCACCCGACATTGCGAACCGGATTGAAGGTCTGTTCCATGAGCAACATGTCCAACATCAATCTCAAAGTCCTAATAATGGACAGCGACTATTACGCCCTGCAGGCGATCAACAGCTATCTGGCGTGGGACCGGCGCACACGGGTGACGTGCATGGCGAGCAGCCTCGACGAGATGTGGTCGTATATCCACCGCGCACCGCTGGCTGAACTGCCGGACGTGGTGATCATCGACACGGCGCACATCGGCGGGGCGGATGTCCTCGGCTTGCAGATCGAACGGCTGCAACAGAAGATTCAGGACGTGCTGGTGATCTGCCTGGCGCAGGTGCCGGACGCGAGCATGATCGAAGCCAGCGCCGAAGCGGGCGCGCGGGGATACCTGCTGAAGGGCGAGGTGCGGCTGCAAATCGCCTGGGCGATTGTCTACGCGCTCGACCACGATTTCATCATCACGCCGGATGCCGCCCGCGCCGGCGAGCAGATTTTCCACCCGCGCCTGAACAACGCGACGGTGCTGCCCCGGCGGCGCGAATACCCCGAACTGACCGAGCGCATCCGGCAGGCGATTGAACTGTGCGTGGTCAAGGGGATGCCGGCGCACCTCGCCGCCGACGAGATGGGCATCAGCCTGCACACGATTCGCAGCTACATCAAAGAGGGCTACCGGATTCTGGAAGCCTACGACGAGACCGAATACCCGGTCGATATGTCGCCGCAGGAGCGCGCCTTCATGCGGCTGACGCGCTTCACCGGCGACGACGAAGAGAAGTAGTATCTCCCACAACCAATCCGACAATGCCTCCCCCGACGAAATATTAACAGTCTATGCGCGCATTCACGCCGCGCTTTTACTCTGGGGGGACACATGAACAACGACAGCGCATTTCAGAAGTTCGCCGGTGTGCTGGCAATCCTGGCGGGGATCAGCGGGTTCTGTTATTCACTCTCATTCATCGTGATCGCGCGCAATTCGCCGGAACTCGGCGCGAGCCTGAGCGCGTTCTTTCTGACACTTGGCGGATTGCTGACCGGCGGCGTGCTGGTCGGGTTGTACAAGCGGCTGGAGCCGGGCGACAGCGGCTTCGCTCTGTGGGCATTGGTGTTGGGAATCGGTGCCGCGCTAGGCGCGTCGGCACACGGAGGATACGACCTCGCCAACGCCTTCAACCCACCAGCCGCCAACGTCCCGGCGCTCGCCGACCTGCCGAATCAGGTCGATCCGCGCGGCTTGATGACGTTCGGGGTCGCCGGGATGAGCACGATCATCTTCTCGCTGGTGATCGTGCGCGGGGGTATGTTGCCGAAGACGCTCGGCTATCTCGGTTATCTGCTCGGCATCCTGCTGATCGTCGTGTATCTGGGACGGTTGATTATCCTCGACGCGACCAATGCGGCGATTGTGATCCCGGCGCTGCTGACGGGGTTCGTGATCAACCCGCTGTGGTATATCTGGCTGGGACTGCAACTACGCCAGTAAAGCCAAAATTTGAACCGCCAAGAGCGCCAAGAACGCCAAGAATAATACGAGGGCGCAGCAGTGCTGCGCCCCTACATTGACGTTATATCCCCGTTCTTAACCTCAGCACTCGTTACTCATCGCTCAGCACTATCTCTTAGGGCATCCACATTTCGAGGAACTGCACGCCGTCGACGAAATTGTCGTTGACGGCGGTCTCCCAGTGGAAATGCGGTCCGCTGGTGCGCCCGGTCGCGCCCACTTCGCCGATTAGCTGCCCCTTTTCGATAATGTCGCCGCGCGCGACATGAATTTCGATCATGTGCGAGTAGGTCGTGAACACGCCGTAGCCGTGATCGAGGATGACGTGGTTGCCGCGCACCTGCATCTGCTCGGCGTAAGCGACGACGCCGCTCGCCGAAGCGTAAATCGGCGTGCCGAGCGCCGCCTGCATGTCCCAGCCGGTGTGACGGGTGTTGATCGTGCCGTTGAAGGTGCGGAACGCCCCAAACGGCGAGGTCAGGCGCGTGGAAATGGGGAACTGAAAGCCGGTCTCGTCCCACATTTTTTGCTCGGTGTAGGTGCTGAAGACGCTTTCGAGCTGCGCCAGCTCGTTACGCTCGGTTTCGATATCGAGCAGGTAGGCTTTGTCGGGTCCGATGGTGACGTTCTGACGGATGAACGCGCCGACGGTGATCTCGACCGTCGTGGTGACGGTGTCGCGCGTGCCGTCCGTATAGGTGACGAACACATCCAACTGGACGTTCTTGCGGGTCGGCTGCTCCATGCCCGTCGAGATCAGCCCGTAGTAGCCATCGTCGGCGGGGAAGAAGTCGATCAGCCCATTGAGGAAGCGGGCGCGCACGTTGGCGATGACCACCCCATTGTTGGGCGTGACGCGCATCAAGCCAGTGCTGCCCTGCGGCAGGACCGGGAAATAAAGCTGAAGCGTCGCGTTGTTGACCGTCGTGGTGAAGGACGGATTGGGGCGCGGCATCCGCGTGGGCAGCGGGGCGACCGTCGGCGCGGCAGGCGGCGGCGTGGTCGCCTCCTGCGCGACCAGCGGCGCAACCGACAGAACACACAGCAAGGCGACCAACGCGGCGAACGTGAGGCGTTTCAACGAAAACCCTTTCGATTATGATCTTGTCTCAGTCGGGAGACGGTACCCAGGCGCCCAGCCAAACCACATTGCGCATACTCGCCTTGAGCGCATTCGCCAGCTTTTCGTCAGCCGTGACGAACGAACACCGCTCACGAACGCTCAGGGCGACGTAGAGCATGTCGTAGACTGTCCGTTGATGGGTGACGGCGAGCCGGTAGGCGTCTTCAAGCAGATCGGCGGTAGAGGTCAGTTCGAAAGTCAGCTTGTGGAAAGCGGCAATAACGCGTTCCGCATCGGCAGCGGGCAAATCGCGCTGGGTGTGCTTTTTCCAGACGATATTTCCCAGCTCTGCATAGAGATGATCCGGGGCGAGAAACGTATATTTCCCCGATTGGTAGTCGTCGAGAATCAGCCGCGCCTGCGAAGAATACGGCTCCGGGACGAACCATTTCATCACGACGCTGCTATCCACCACCAACGGACTCATCGCTCGCGATCTTCCCGGATGAGTTCCGTGCTGTCCCGCATTTCGCCATATCTGGTGGACAATGCCTCACGCAGCGCGTCAATCTCTCGAACAGCAGCCTGGCGGCGACGAAGATCGTCATGTTGAGCGCGCCAGGCTTCGAGCAGTTGCTCAATGCTGCCCAAGCCGCGTTTCTGCGCCTCGGCTTGCAGCCACTCATACAGCGAATCGGATAGGGTGAGCTTCTGACTCATTGTTACACTACGTTGGTTGTCTCGCGCCGTTCTGCCTTAGTATAGCACGCTCTGGGCTAGCCCTCGACCATATCCCGGAACAGCCGCTTGTGCTCGGCGCGGATGCAGATGTCGTCGGCGTAGTTCAGCCCGGCAGCCAGCGCCTTCGCCCGCGCTTCGTCGCTGACGACATCCAACTGCGCCCAGACGGTCTTTGCGCCGATGGCGATTGCCTCGTCGACGATTTCCGGCAGATAGTCCGACTTGCGGAACACGTCGACAATATCGACCGGCTCCGGCACGTCCGCCAGCGAATCGTAGCTCGGCGCGCCGTCCACGTCGTCAATCATCGGGTTGACGTTGTAGACGGTGTAGCCGACGCTGATCAGATACTGCCCCACCTGATAACTGACGATCATCGGGTCGTTCGAGCGCCCGACGATGGCGATCACCGTCGCGTTCGTGAGTACGTGCCGCCGGGCGACTTCATTCCGATTCAAGTCGATCCCAAGACCCTGTGCCATCCGTTTCCTCCTGATAAGCGTAATGGGGATTTTAACACAGTTCGCAGCCGAGACCACGCCGCATCAGGTGGGGCGGGTGATCTCTTCCAGCCGGATCAGGTAAGCGAGGGCGTGTTCGGCGGTCTCGCCGCACATTTCCGGCTCTGGGCGCAGGCGCACACAGACGGCGGGGCGCTCCGGCATTCCGAACAGCTTGCAGCGGTTGTCATCGGTAAGCTGGACGCAGCGCACGCCCGCCGGCTTGCCCTCCGGCATACCGGGGATGGGCGAAGAAATTGAGAGGGCGATACAGCACGCCCCACAGCCGACACGACATTCCATCGCTAAAGCAGGCTCCCGCCATCGACATGCAGCACCGCGCCGGTCACGAAATCCTCGCTCGCCAGGTAGACGACCGCTCGCCCGACATCCTCGGCGCTGCCAGGGCGCTCCAGCGGCGTCTCGCGGGCATACTGCTGCCAGCGCGATTCATCCATGCCATCCGGCTTGAGCACCAGACCGGGAATGACGGCGTTGGCGCGGATGTCCGGGGCGTACCCGGCGGCGGTGACCTTCGTGAGCGCCAGCAGCCCGGCTTTGCTGATGCCGTGATGGGCGTAGTCGACCCAGGGTTCGAGCGCGCCCCGGTCGCAGATGTTGACGATCACGCCGCCCGATGGCTGATTATCGCGCATCAGGCGGATGGCGCGCTGGGTGCAGAGGAACGGCGCGGTCAGGTTGATGCGCAGGGTCTCGTCCCACTCGTCGAGCGTCACGTCGAGCAGCCGGCGGCGCTGGAAATTCGAGGCGCTGTTGACGAGAATGTCCAGCCGCCCGAACTGCGCGCGCACGGCATCGAACACGGCATCGACCCCATCCGGCATGCTGAGGTCGGCGCGAACCGGGAAGGCATCGACGCCGAACGACTTGACCGCGTGCAGCGTCTCGCGGACAACGTCGTCGGGCGAGTGAAAATGATGGACGAGAATACTCACGCCCGAACGCGCCAGTTCGAGCGCGATCACCCTGCCGACGCGGTGCGCCGCCCCGGTGACGGCGGCGACCCGCCCGCGCATGTCGATGTGCATAGCTACCCCATTCCTGCGAGTTTCCAAGAGGATAGCCTGCCTGGGCGGCTTGCGCCAGAGCGGAATTAGCGAACACAGACAAAAACAAGGGCGGGTCTGGGCTTGCTCTGCAAGCGAACCCGCCCCTACAGGACGTACCGTGAGAGAGTCGAGGGATCAGTAGCCCGTCGGCGGCACGGAAAGCAGGAACATCGCCGAGACGACGGCAATGAACAGCGGCAGAATCAGCGCGATGGCGAACAGACGGCTGTCTTCGCGCAGGTGCATGTAG
>JADLHH010000173.1 GCA_020848855.1 Anaerolineae bacterium
ATCTATCCGTAAACTGTTTTTTCGCTCGGTGACACATGAGTTTCTATTTGCGCATCGGCGGGTTTGAGTCGGCTTCAGCCGACTTCCCGCCGGAAAAAGTAGCCGGATGGCTTTCAGCCTCCGGCGGTGCAAGAGCGAGCAACCGGGTTTATGGATAGATACTTAGTCCCAGCCGTCGTCGCCGGGGAAAATGGCGGTGTATTTAGTGCCGACGCGCGGTTCCGCCATCATTTCGGCGACGGTGTCCCGCCACTTCTGATAATGCCCCGTCAGCTTGTGCAGGTCGGCGTCTTCCGGCGTATGGTAGACCTCGACCAGCAGAAAGCGGGTCGGGTCGTCGCTGCGCTGAATGAAATCGAAGCGGGCGATCCCCTGCTCCTGAATGCTGCTGCGGGCGTTTTCGAGGGTTGCCTCGCGAAAAGCGTCGAGAAAATCCGCCTTCACGTGAATATCGACGTGGACAATGTACATGTGATCCCCTTTGCTCCCCTGCCGGCGGCTGATCGTCACGGCGGCTGCCGCCGCTCCGCCATCCTGACGATCACTATACCAGCAATCGCACGTTCAGGGCGATCTTTTGAATTTTGCGCCGCGTGCGCTACATTACGCTGAGCATGTAGCATGGGGAGGGGCTTCGTGGACTTCAAACAGATGAGCCAGCAGGTGATGTCCGAGCTGCGCCAGGTATTCGAGCGCATCGACGACGAAGCGCCGCGCCACATGACCAGCGCCATCCTGCAGGCGCGCCGCATCGCCTGTCACGGCGTGGGGCGCGAAGGCTTGATGATGAAAGCGCTCGCCATGCGCCTGATGCACCTCGGCTTCGACATCCACGTCGTCGGCGACGCCACCACCCCGCCGCTCGGCGCGGGCGACCTGCTGATCGTCAGCGCCGGACCGGGCAGCCTGGCGACTGTGATCGCCCTGATGAACGTCGCGCGCGCCGCCGGAGCCAGCGTCCTGCTGGTCACCGCACAGCCCCAAAGCAAAGCAGCGCAGGTTGCCGACGACGTGATCGTCCTGCCCGCGCAGACGATGGCGGACGACGGCGAAGGCTCGACCAGCGTACTGCCGATGGGCAGTCTGTTCGAGATGGCGCAGTTCCTGTTCTTCGACCTGATCGCGCTCGACCTGCGCGACCAGACCGACCAGACCGCCGAACAGATGCGCCGCCGCCACACCAATCTCGAATGACGCGCCTGCGAACATGCCTCAGCGTTCTTGGCGTCTTGGCGGTTCAAATCGGTTTTGAAGCACCTGCCCTGCCAGCACACGATTTGCCAGTTTACGCATTTCGTTTAGACTCGTAGGTATATCCTGCGAACCGGCGGAAATTCGATGGACGACCTGCGCAAACCCGTGTTTGTCCTGGCTCTGGTGCTGATGCTGATCGTCGTCCTGATCGAGATCGGCTCTGGCTTCGCGCTGCGCGGCACGCCGCCGGGCAGCCCCGGCGAAATCATGAGCAGTATCAGCGGCGCGCTGCCCCCGGAGCTTCAGGACGTGATCGGCGATGTCGATTCCGACGACGTGACCGATCTCGCCGACGCTTCGACCGACATCCCCGGCATCGCCATTTCGTACATGGCGCTGCTCGATGGGCTGGTGCTGTTCACGGTTGGGCTGGTCGGCTCGCGGCTGGTGTTGAATGCCGGCGTGCAGTCGCGGGTGCAGGGGTGCGGCACGCTGATCCTGTCGATCTTCCTGATACTGGCGTGTATCGGACTCTTCTTCCTGGCGCTCATCGCGCTGCTGATCATGGTGGCGCTGCTGCTCGCCGTGCCTTTCGGCACAATCGCCTATCTGGCGATCTACGGCTTCTTCAACCGGGGCGGCGCGGGCGGAGTCCTGAGCATTCTGTTATTCCTGAAGATCGGCTTCGCCGTGTGTCTGGTGATCGCCCAGCAGCGGTTTCTGCAAAATCGCGGGCTGGTGCTGCTGGTGATCTCGTCGCTGGTCGCCAATATCGTGATCAGCTTCCTGCACGGCTTTGTGCCCATCATTCTGGTGAGCATCACCGACGCCATCGGCGCAATTGTGATGGCGGTGTGCGGCTGCATCTGGTGGATACTGGCGCTGATCGGCGCAATTCCCGCCGTCCTGCGGGCGCTGCGACCCTCTCCCACGTAACGACTTATTCGAGAATATTCAGCGCGCAGCCGCCTGCGTCCGAACACGCGGAGATGATGACCGTGCTGGGCGTTTCCGACTTGAAGAACGTCAGCGTCAGGTTGTCCTCGTTGTGGTTCGGCAGGTCGGCGTCGATATCGAGCGGCTGATCCTCGACCGGCTCGACGGTCGTGGTGATGTTGACCGACCGCCCCGGCGCGATTTGCAGCTTGAGCGAGCGCACTGTCGCGTCGGACGCGGCGATGGTCAGTTCGCAGCCGCTGATCGTGACCAGCAGCCGCCGCTGGCTGCGGTTCAGGCAGCTTTCCGGCGACGCCGTAATGTCGTTCAGGTCAACGGCCGGGCTGGGGAGCAGCCCGGCAAATGAATTGACCACGCCGTTGACGTTGATCGACTTGATGCCCCCGCTCGCCCCGACGCCGACGAACAGGAAGAACAGCACCACGATTGCCACCAGAATCACGATAGCCAGTTTGTTGGTGTCGCTCATGCTCAACTCCGCGCGCCGCCGAGCCACGCGCAGCCCGGCGGCGCATCCCAATTCCTGATGATTATGGCGACGGCAGCGTCACCACGAAATCACGGTTGAAGTCACGGAAGGCGTTGGTCACCACGACGAAGGGCGGGTTAATGACGATGTCGTCGAAGCGGCGGCGCCTCTGGAACTGCTGCAGCGTCACGATGCCCGACGAATTCACGGTGACGGTCAACTGCCCGTTATTCGACGGCACGATCACCATTTGCAGGGCACTGCCGCCTGCCGCCAACTGCGACGGTGTGAACGGGACGTTGGTGAAGGTGAACGTCTGGCTGAAGGCGAAGCAGAGCGCCTGGTTCGGGGGGCATCTGCCGGTGTACGAAACCGTCATCAGGTTATTGCCGGCGTCGGCAATCGACAGCGTCTCAATTGGCAGCGAGCTTCCGACCGGGATCCAACTGCCGATGAACGGATTCGGCACGGCTGTCGCAGTCGGCGTGCTGGTCGGCACGGGCGTGAAGGTTGAGGTTGAAGTGGCGGTCGGCAGCGGCGTATCCGTCGGTGTGGGCGTTGCCGTCGGCGCTGGATTGCTCGCGACGACCACGCCGACAACAATTGCCACGATGACCAGCACCGCGATGATGATCGCCGGGATGAGCCAGGGCGGGAGCTTGCGCTCCTCGACAACGGGTGCAGGGATGGTGAACTGGGCTTCCGGGCTTTCGGTGAAGTTGTCGTCGGGGTTGATCTCGTCGGCGACGATCAGCTTCAGCTTATACGAGCCGGGGGCGACATCCGCCGGGACGGTGACCTGAACCTCGAAAGTCGTGCTGCCGTCGATGGCGATATCGCGCACGGCAGGGTTGTCGGTGGTGACGCCGCTGGGCGGTAGAATCGTCGCCCATGAGTCGCTGTTCGGCGCTTCGATGACGACCCGCGCGGTCGCGCGGACACGACGCCGCGTGAGATTCTTGACGGTGAATACCGCCACACCCTCGCGTTTGTTGTCGAGGACGACGACATTCGATGGTGCGGTAATATCAAAGGGACTGGGCATTACTCCTCCTGAAAAGCTCAATAAATTCCTGAGAGGACGAGACCGATAATCACGAAGACAGCGCCGTAGAAGATGACCGACGCGACGATCACCACCGGGTCGCTCCACGCCATGAACGGGTTACGCCACCCGCCGATTTTGTATGCCCACACTTCCCAGGGGTTGTCATAGTAACACAGCGCCATGATGGTATCCCCCAGGTTCGAGCGGGTGATTCCGGCGACGATCAGGCTGGGGATGAACAGGATGACCATCCAGCCAACATACGTCAGCGTGAACAGCGGACCGAAGCCGCGATTCTGCCAGACGTGTGTGTTCTCGTGATGCCACAGGTCGTCGGCAGAGTCGCGCGTGAGGTTGCTCATGACCGCGCCCTGCGTGAAGGCGAACGTCCCCTTGATGCGAAAGCCGCTCTTGTAGCGGTGATTATTGCGCCGCCGGTCGCGGTGCGCCGGGTCGTCGGCGTGGTCGCCCCACGCGAAGTTGATCAGGTGCAGCAGGCAGGCGTTGAACGTGCCAGACAGCCCCCACGTGCTGTCGAGCAGGAAGCTGGGCACGCCCAAGCCATCCCAATCGTAGCTGCGCCAGATGCCGCTCATCATCCCCGAAAACCCGCCGACCACCGCCGCGATCCACAGCAGCACGTCCGGCTTGGTCAAAATCGGATGCTGGACGATCAGGTAGATGATCGTATCGATCACGCCGATGGGGAAGAAAAAGCCCCACCCGGCAACGAGGCTGATCTCCGTCGAATCGTTCGCCGACGCCAGCACGATGCTGATGAACATCCGCGCGATGAAGCCGCCGAGGAAGGTGATCGCGGCGGTTTCGAGGGCGGGCTTGAAGGCTTCGCCGCCCTCGTTTTTGGCGACGGTTCCGAAAATCAGCCGGATAATGAAGGCGATGACGGCGAATATAGCCAGAAATGCCAGCGTCGGGATATCAACAATGCGTTCCATGACGAAGCCTCATTGTGCAGCGATCTGCAGTTCGTACGTCACGTAAGCCGGTTTTTCCTTCATGATAATGCGTTCGATCAATATGCGATAGCGTGCTGCCGCCTGCGGCACCTGCACCCGGATGTGAAACGGGATCTGCTGCCCATTTTCGTCCGGCACGCGCTCGTCGATCTCGAAGCCGGTGACGCCGGTCGCCGTCTCCAGAAAATGCAGCAGCCCCTGGTGCGTGCCGCGCCAGCGCGAGAGGAACGCTGCCGCCGCCACCAGTTCGCGCAGATGCCCGACTCCGCTCGGAAACGGCGGCAGCGTCTTCGCCGTGAACTCCTGCGGGTTCTCGATCCACAGCCGATCCAGATCGACCCACCCGGCAAGGTAACTGACAAACATCTCCGGGGCGCGGTAGGGGTCGAAGTACGTTTCCAGCGCCGCCAGCACCGCCTCGTCCGGCGTGTGCAGCAGTTCCATCACGTCGAGGAAAGCGTCCAGCGGGTTCGCGTCGGTGCGAACCGGCGGCAGCGTGCGCCGGAAAATCTCCGGCAGCAAAAGGTCGATATCAGCCCGTTTCATCTTCGCTCACCACCGTGATCTCGTGATCGCCGGACGCGAACAGCCAGGTTTCGGGCAGCGTCACCTTGTCGGTGAACCGGCTGGTGGACGCCCGCGCAAACTTCCACCCGGCATATGCCGCGCCTTGATCCGCTGCCCGGTAAATCCCCTCGCCTTCGGCATCTTCATTTGTCCCGGCGACGCCCGCCATCAGCATTGTGCCCGCCGGGTTGGCGGCGAGCGTATCGACCGTGATGAAGCGCCCGCGCGCCAGATCGCGCAGGGGCAAGCCGGAATTGATGTCCGGCGTCTCCCATGCGGGATTCTGTCTGGTCGAATCGAGCCGCATGATGCCGGCGCGGTGGGTCGC
>JADLHH010000174.1 GCA_020848855.1 Anaerolineae bacterium
AATCCTCATGCGGGATGGCGGTGTCTGCGACCCAATCCGGCACATGGGCTGCTAACTCGTCTTTTTCCATGCAGGCGGCGAGAACCGCTTCAGATAGGAAACAGGGTACGCCGATGTGTACCCTGTTTTGCGTTCTGGCTGCCCGTCACGTGGCAATGGTGCGCCGCCCAATGCTTTCGGACAGCTTGACCCCTTATTGACCTCATCCGTCCGTTAAACGTTTGTAATGTCGCTGTTTGCTGCTTGACACGCCTATCAATCCGTGCTAGTCTATGCACGTGTGCGAGTAGGCGATGTCGCCTGTCGTGCCTTGTGCAAGTTTCAGAACGTAAACCATCGAGCGAAACCGCTCGAACCTGTAGCCGACGCGCCGAGCGCGTCCTCGGTAGAACGCCGAGTTGAAGGAGGAAGATGTAATGTCCGTTGCGCTTAAACCTCGTATCGAGCCAGGAGCCGTGTATTCGCGGCAGGAAGCAGCCGAGGCGCTGGGCATCAGCCTGAGCACCTTGAAGCGACTGGTGAAGAACGGGCATCTGCGCGTCAGCAAGCCGGATGGAATGCGCCGGGTGTTCATTACCGGTGAAAGTATTCTGGCGATGCTCGATAACACCGTCGTGGAGCGAGGTGCGTAATGCAATACTCGAACGCCGCCTCTCGCCTCCTGCACAACATGGGCACGATTCTCTGGGGAGATTCCGCCTATGTGCCGGCACAGCCGGTGATTGCTGTGCGCCTGCCGCGCATGGATGCTCCGGCGAACTTTGGCGACGTTGGTACGTATATAGGACAGTCTTACGATCGAGGAGTACACCCACCGAGGTGATACTCCACCCGCAGACGGGTACCCTTTAGAGGGCGTGAGACTGTGAAGCACAAAGTCTCACGCCCTTTTTATTTTGTTTGCAAGCGAGGTAATTATGGGACCGACGCTTCAACCAAATCTGCAACTGCTCTACAACACGTCTCGGGTGTCTGACCTGCTGGAAGCGCTCGACGAGCTGCACAGCGCCGCCAGCGATGGCAACCTTCGCGCGGTGACGCCGATGAGCAACGCGGAAATGATGAGCTGGCTGTACGAGGTCATCTACACCGCCCGCGAGACGATGAACGAGATCGAGAGCAGGAATGCAGAGGCGGCAGTGGGCTTGACACTGGTTCGGAAGTCGTCGTGACAGGGTAGACCGACCGCCTTGTCCAAGCTGCGGGACTGAACGATGCAAATTGAACAGTCCACCATTGCAAAACGTAGAACCAACTGGACAGGCAGGAGATGCCAATCATGTTCGTTAACAGCAGACAACTACAGGACTTCGCCCGACAGCGTATGAAAGACATGGAACGCGAAGCGCAGAACGAACGTCTTATCAACAGCGTCCGGCAAGCGCAGCGCGAACAAGGGACAGAAGTCGTCCGCGAGACGCGGAAATCACAGCGAAACTCAAGCCCACTGTGGGCGCGAATCTGGTCACTGTTGTAAGCACGGCGGGCTGGACGCAAACGGAGAAAGGCAAGAGTCCATGTGTGATGGTCACGCCCAATCGGACATTCCGTATTGCTTTACGTCCAGCCACTCAAACGAGGATGGTGGGACGTAAAGCCCACTACCCAACAGATTCTGAATGTAATGAAATGACCCATTCTGTGGGCGAGGCTTATCGTTAGCAGGCAAACTGGGTACGCACAGCACGGCAGAAGTCTTATCGTAAGCACGCGGCAGTCAAGTAATCCCCATCCAGAAGAGGAAACCCGGCGCGGAAAACAGGGGTGTTGGCGGGTTTCCTCTTTTGCTGAAAAGCGCTCAGCGATCAGCTTTCAGCGGTCAGCAAAATCTCAGGGCGATGATGTCGTCCCGCATAGTCAATCGTGTGTAGGGACGCCTATCGCTTCCATATCCGTGCCGCGCCGGACACTCATTGTCTTTTGCTGAAAGCTGACCGCTGATGGCTGACTGCTAACCGAAGGTTAACGACGTAAAGAGTTTGTGAAACCTGCTGCAAACCGAACGAATATGCGGTATAATCGCTGAGGTTGTAACAAATTAAGTGGGTTTTGAGGTGTCACGTGTCCAGCGTTCAAGGCAGAGTGCTGCTCCTCAACGGACACACATGGGAGCCGTTGTCCGTCATCACGATCCCGCGCGCCATCAATCTCCTGCTGGCGGAAAAGGCGGTGGTTGTCGAGCAAAGCGGCGAATTCCTGCGTACCATCCGCGACAAATATCCCGTTCCATCGGTCATTGCGCTGCGCACTTTCGTCAACGTTCCGCGACGCCAGGCTCACTGGAGCCGTCGGGGGGTGTTGGTGCGCGACAGCTACACCTGCATCTACTGCAAGGCGCAGCCGGGGAACATGATCAAGGGGAAAGTGCTCGGTAAAAGCGATTTCACCGTCGACCACATCGTCCCGAAATCGCGCGGCGGCAAGGATCAATGGGGCAATACCGCCTGCGCGTGCTATGTCTGCAACCACCGCAAGGGCGACAAGATGCCCAACGAAGCGGGGATGAAGCTGGCGTGGGAGCCGAAGACGCCGCGCACCAGCTATCTGGTGATCGCCGTCGGCAGCGGCGTCGATGCGTGGAAGCGGTATATCGAGTATTAGTGCTGAGTACCGAGTGCTGAGTCACCGCTCGGTGGCTCGGCAGGTGGAGTATCTATTCGAGGGGCGGCAGCGCTGCCCCTTTTTGCTGCCCCGCTTCGATGTCGTAACCTTTCGCAAAAATTCGCGTACAGACTCTTATAATTGGCTACGATTTTTTGAGGGATGCCGCCATGCAGGACACATTGGTTCAAGTCCGCGATTTAGCCAAAGAGTTCAAGCGCACCACCGGAGAGAAATTCTTCGCCGTCAAGGATGTCGATCTGGACATCCGGCGCGGCGAGATTTTCAGCCTGCTCGGTCCCAACGGAGCGGGCAAGACGACCACCATCTCGATGATCAGCGGCTTGCTGGCGCCGACCAGCGGCGACGCCGTGATCGGCGGACATTCGATCACCAAAGACCCGATCCCCGCCAAGGAACTGCTCGGCGTCGTGCCGCAGGAGATCGCGCTGTACCCAACGCTGAGCGCGCGCCAGAATCTCGAATTCTTCGGCAGGATGTACGGCATGGGCGGCGCGGAGCTGGCGAAGCGCGTCGACGAAACGCTCGACTTCATCGACCTGACCGACCGCCAGCACGACAAGGTCGAGAGCTTTTCCGGCGGCATGAAGCGGCGCGTGAATATCGGCATTGGGCTGCTGCATCACCCCCAGTTGATCTACATGGACGAGCCGACGGTCGGCATCGACCCGCAGAACCGCCGCCGCGTGCTGGATACGGTCGTGCGGCTGCAAAAAGAGCGGGGCATGACCGTCCTCTACACGTCACACCTGATGGACGAAGTGCAGGAGATCAGCGACCGGGTGGCGATCATGGATCACGGCGAGGTGATCGCGCTCGGCACGGTGGGCGAGCTGATCCAGAAAGTGGGCGAGGAAGACCGGCTGCTCTTCAACGTGGGCGACCAGACCGTGCCCGACGCGGTGTTTGCCGGCATCAAGGCGGACGTAACCGGCGTGACCAGCGCGGCGTATACTCGGCGCGAGGTCAAGGACGACAACGGCGCGTCGGCTCCGGCGGACGGCGTGGTGACGGTGTTCGCCAAGCGCGGGCGCAAGGCGCTGCCGGACATCATCCGCATCGCCAACGAAGCCGGGCTGGATATCCTATCGGTGGAAGTGCGCGAACCCGACCTTGAAGCGGTGTTCCTGCACCTGACCGGGCGCGCCCTGAGGGATTGATGCCATGTTAAGCAAAATCTGGACGATTGCCTGGAAGGAACTGTACACCACCTTCACCGACCGCAACCTGATGCTGATCATGATCGTCACGCCGCTGGCGCTGGCGACGATCATCGGACTGGCGTTCAGCAATTTCATCAACGCCAGCAGCGACGTGCCGGTCAGCGACATTCCGATGGCGATTGTCAACCTCGATCAGGGGTCGGACGCCAACGGCGCTGCCGTCAACAACGGCGACATTCTGGTGGACATCTTCGCGCCGGAAGTCCACCGCAGCAACGATGTGATCGACACGCTGACCAACGCTGAGAAGCTGGACGACGCCGACGCGGCGCGGCAGGGCGTCGATACCGGCAAATACGCGGCGGCGATCATCATCCCGGCGGATTTCAGCCAGAAGCTGACTTACAGCCAGACTCATTCCATCGAGCCGGTGTCGGTCGAGGTGTACGCCTCGCCCGCCAGCCCGGTTTCGGCGAGCATCGTCCGCAGCATCACCGAGGGCGTCGTCAGCCAGATCGCCACCGGCAACATCGCCGTCGAAGCGACGATCCGGGCGATTATCGAGACCAACCCGGTCGCGGCGCTGCGGCTGGCGACCGCCGGGGACGCGCTTCAGGAAGGCTTCGCCCCGGCATTCAACCCCGGCTCGAACCCGGTCACCATTCAGCAGCAGACCGTGACGGGCGAAGCCGCGACCTTCAACCCGCTGGTCACGTTCGGGGCGGCGCAGGCGGTATTCTTCATGCTGTTCACGGCGATGGGCGGGGCGAACAGCCTGCTGGAAGAACAGCGCGACGGGACGCTCCAGCGGCTGCTGGTTTCGCCGACGCCGCGCACCGTCATCCTGCTGGGCAAGCTGATCGGCACGTTCATCACCTGCGTCGTGCAGGTGACGATTCTGATCATCGCGCTGACGATTGTCGGCAGCATCATCGCCGGGCAGATCGATTTCATCTGGGGCGACAACATTCTGCTGGTGGCGCTGATGATCCTGGCGGTGGCGCTGGCGGCGTCGGGCTTAGGCTCGCTGGTAGCGTCGCTGGTGCGCACGCCGGAACAGGGCAACGTGATCGGCGGCGTGATTTCGATGGCGATGGGGGTGTTCGGCGGCGCATTCTTCGGCGCGAGCATCTTCCCGCCGTCGCTGCAGTGGGTGACGCG
>JADLHH010000175.1 GCA_020848855.1 Anaerolineae bacterium
GCCAAAGTCCAGCTCCCAGATGGTGCGGGCGACGGCATCCATGAAGTAGCGGTCGTGGCTGACGACCAGCACCGCGCCGTCGAACTCGCTCAGGAAGCCTTCGAGCCACTCGATTGCCTCGATGTCGAGGTGGTTGGTCGGCTCGTCGAGCGCCAGCAGGTCGGGCGATTCGAGCAGCAGCCTGCCGAGCAGGGCGCGGGTCTTCTGCCCGCCGGAAAGCTGGGTCAGCGGACGGTCGTAGTCTTCCGGCGCAAAGCCCAAGCCGTGCAGCACGCGGCGCGTCCGCTGTTCGTAGGTGTAGCCGCCCGCCAGCTCGAACCGCTCCTGAAGCTCGCCGTAGGCGGCGAACGCGGCATCGTGCCGGTCGGGGTCGGCGAGGTCGTGTTCGAGCTTCCGAAGCTCGATTTCCTGCGCACGCAGGTCGCTGAAGGCGGACATCATCTCCTGCCACAGCGAGTGAATCCCGGCGAGTTCCGGGCGCTGGGGCAGAAAGCCGACGCGCACGCCGCGCGCCCGCGCAACCGTGCCGCCGCTCGGCAAATCCAGCCCGATCAGCAGGTTGAGCAGCGTGGTCTTGCCGGCGCCGTTCGGTCCCACCAGCGCGATGCGCGCGCCGCGCGGGATTTCGACCGAAACGTCGCTGAATATCTCGTCGGGTCCGAATTCTTTGGCGAGGTTGCTGGCGGAAATCAGGGACATGATTGCCTACTAGATGAACATGGTAATGCTGCAAGGCGGGCGCACGTGCAACCTGCGGTTGCCAAGCCGCGCCCCTACAAGCCGACCGGAAACGGATGGCGCATTTACCATGCGCCGATTGGTCGAAACAGGCTGATTATAGCAGAAAACCCTGACAAGATTGACCCCTTATTAATCATCCTGAACCTTCGGAGCGGATATGCCGAATTGATTCGCCAGCGGGTATACTCTCTGGTCATAACTTGCACCCGAAGGAGACCCTTGCCATGATCCGGCTGACCCTGCTTTACAACCTGCCCGACGATGCCGACGAAGCCGAATTTCTGAAATGGCGCACGGGCGAACACCAGCAGAATAACGCCGCCATGCCCGGCGTGATCAGGACGGATTTCGCCCGCATCGACGAGCAGTGGACGCTCGAAAACCCGCACGCACCCGCGCCGTACCGCTTCATGACAACCGTCGAATGGGCAGACCGGGAAACGTTCGAGGAGAGCTTCTACGCCGCCACGCCCGAAGAATGGGCAGCGAACTTCAGGATCATGAAAGACCCGATCTTCCTGGTCAGCGAGATTCTGGTTTCGACCGAGGATTGATAGCCCGGAGACGCCGTATGTCCACCCCGCCCGACGACGAGGACGCCCGCCTGCGCGACCGGCTGCGAAAACTCAAGGCAGAGCGCGATCATTCGAACGATCTGTACGACCGCTTCGGCGACGAGCGGCTGGGCGGGCGCGCGCACCAACTGGACGCCGAGATTGCGGCGATGCCGGAACACATCCGGCGCGCCGACGAAATCGACACCCAACTGCGAACGCTGACGTACCTGGTCGAAGATTACCTGATCGCACGGACGGCGCAGTTTCTGCCGGACGTGGACGATCTGTGGGCGACGGTGCGCACGCTGCCGGAGCGCCAGACGCCGGAGACACCCGCCGAAAAGCCGGTCGTTGGGCTGCTGGCAGACCTGCGGTCGCTCGGCGCGAGCGAGGACGACCTGCGCGCGGCGGTGGAACGGGGGGCGATGCTGGAGTCGTACCGGAACCCGCGCGCGGCGCGCTGGCGAGAACGGACAACGCCGGGAACCTACCACGATTATTCCCGGACGCTCCGCCGGAATATCGGCGACTTTCTGAAAAAAGGCGGCGTTACCGTCCACAGCAGCGACCAGCTTGTCCGGCTGATCGCGGCGTGGCACAGCCCCGACGCGCCGCCCGCCGAGGCGATGACGCGCTACTACCGGCAGGCGATCCTGAGCACGATCGCCGTGCTGCGCAGGCTGGGCATGAGCGAGGCGGACATCAACGCGATCATCGCCGAAGTGGTTACGCAGCAGCGAACATTGAAATGACCGCCGGGGCGCGTTCGATACGAGAACCTTTTTGAAGGAGACATTTTCGATGAGCAACGTTGATTCAGACATCCGCCAGCACCGGACGGCAAAGACGACGCTGACCCTCACCCACGACGGCGCGCCGCTGGCGGGGCGGGACGTGGTGGTCGCGCAGACGAATCACCAGTTTCTGTTCGGCGCGAACTGGGGAACCGCCATCGCGCTGGCGAACGGCGAGCTTTCCGGCGAGGCGAAGGCACTGGCGGAACGCCGCAACGAGCAGTTTTTGCGGCTGTTCAACCAGGCGACGCTGCCGTTTTACTGGGGGCGCTTCGAGCCAGTGCGCGGCAAGCCGGACACCCAGCGCGTCCTCAAGGCGGCGCAGTGGTATAAGGATCACGGCTGCGTGACCAAAGGACATCCGCTGTGCTGGCACACGGTCACGGCGGACTGGCTGCTGCCGCTGAGCAACGCCGAGATTCTTGAGGCGCAGGTGGCGCGCATCCACCGCGACGTGACCGACTTCGCCGGGGTGATCGACATGTGGGACGTGATCAACGAAGCGGTGATCATGCCGATCTTCGACAAGTACGACAACGGCATCACCCGCATCTGCAAGGAAATGGGGCGCATCGAGCTGATCCGCACGATGTTCGAGGCGGCGCGCGAATCCAACCCCAAAGCGACGCTGCTGCTGAACGACTTCGACACGTCGCCCGCCGCCGACATTCTGGTCGAGGGCTGCCTGGAAGCCGGAATTCAGATCGACGTGATCGGCATCCAGTCGCACATGCACCAGGGCTACTGGGGCGTCGAAAAGACGCTGCGGGTGCTGGAGCGCTTCGAGCGCTTCGGGCTGCCGATCCATTTCACCGAGACGACCATCGTCTCCGGCGACCTGATGCCGCCGGAAATCGTCGATCTGAACGACTGGCAGGTAAGCGAGTGGGCGAGCACCCCGGAAGGCGAAGCCCGACAGACCGAAGAAGTGCGGCTGCATTACAAATCGTTGTTCTCACGCCCGCTGGTGGGCGCGCTGACGTGGTGGGATTTGTCCGACGGCGGCTGGCTGAATGCGCCCGCCGGGCTGCTGCGCAAGGATCACACGCCCAAGCCAGCGTTCGAGGCGCTGGTCAAGCTGGTCAAGGACGAGTGGTGGCTGAAGCCGACGCGCCTGACGACCGACGCCGACGGGCAGGTCACGTTCACGGGGTATCTGGGCGATTATCAGGTGGCGGTGGATGGGCAGCACGCCGCGTTCAGCCTCGACAAGGCGGGCGCGGCGGCGGTTTCGGTGAGGGTGTAGGAGAAAGCAGGGCGCAGCGGGCTGCGCCCCTACAACATACACCTCAC
>JADLHH010000176.1 GCA_020848855.1 Anaerolineae bacterium
GCGGCGCTCCTCGCTGCGGTAGCCGGGCGTGAACACCAGCGCCCCGAACAGCGTCGCCTTGCCGAGCGCGTGCTGGCTGACGAGCAGGTTCTCCAGCGCGGTCATGTCGCCAAACAGCCGGATGTTCTGGTAGGTGCGGGCGATGCCGAGCCGGGTGATCGCGTGCGGGAAGCGGCGGGTGACATCCTGCCCGGCGAACACGATGCGCCCGCCGGTGGGGTGATCCAGCCCGCTGATACAGTTGATGAGTGTGGTCTTACCCGCACCGTTGGGACCGATCACCCCGACGACTTTCCCCTGCGGGATGCTCAAATTAACGCCGGAGATGGCGTGCAAGCCGCCGAAATGCCGCGAAACGTCGGTCAGTTCAAGCATGAAGGTAACTTCTATTGCAACTTGGTATCGAAAGCGTCAGCAGGAGGCTCGATACCAAGATACTCGCGATAAATTTGCTCTTTATACTCCTCACCAATTGCGTTTACAGCATCAATAAATGCTTTATAAGTCCCTTCGCCACCGATCTTATTCCAGAAATCATCTCCAATAAGTACAACCTCGTCGTTCATCATATCGAACCAACGAGCGGGAAAACTCCAACTATAATTTTGTCTTGCACCATAGGGGTTATACGGCAGCGCAAAATAAGCCTCATCAACTTGGACTGGCTCCATACTATGAAGTTTTAGCAACTTTTCTTTGCTAACTTTTGTGATGTCACTATTGGGAAGTGGGGATTTTAACTCAAAAGCATATTTGCGTTTTCTGCTAGTATCTTCAGCATAGACATCACACACAACAGAGACAGGAATATCTTCACCCTCACCTTCCAAGATGTAGGCTATTTCGGTATTCCAGTCCGGTCTTTGACGCTCTTTTCCTCGCGCAGAATGTTCAAGAGTGTTTAGAACTTCTGTGATTCTTCGTAATCGTTCCTGCCTGATCTTCCCCTCGATAAGTCGACCCTGAACTCCATAGCCTAAACCTGTACGTGCCGCTACAACGGCTAATTTCTCCCACACAGACCCAAATGAAGTGACAAATCGCCGTTCAAAATGTGATCCTTTGAAGACTTCATCAGGGACGAGTGCTGCATAAAGGGGTTTCTCCGCCTTGTGTTTATCAGCTAGAAAAGGGTCTGTTCTTAAAACCCTGTTCATCACACTATCCATCATAGCTTTGATGACACTCTGGATAGCAATCTTTATGCTTTCCGATTCGTTCATCGCTGGTTAGCCTCAAGTTCGCCAGATAAAAATGGTCTCGTAGAATTCGGTCGATCTTCTCCCTGTTCTGCGATTCACATGACGCTCTAAAGTGGCTTCTACTTTCATTCTCGCAAGCTGTGCAATTTCTGGATAAAGCTCCTTGCGATCATTCGCTACTACTATAATTGGGCTGTTTGCAGGCATTGAAATTGCTGCTCGTCGGAAAATCGCAGCAATATCTTCAATGTATTTTCGCTGTGCCTTCTGTCCACTGCCATCAGCGGCAGCGCCAATTTCATCCTCATGCTTGTCTTGAAGCCCTAATAAGTGATAGGCGTAGGCATGTTGTTGATGATAGTCGATCAGTCCTACGTATGGTGGACTTGTAACAATACCATCAACCGGTGGAAAAAACGCACTTCGACTATCCGCATGGTGAACTTGGGTAAAAGCGCTCGTCTGCTTTTTCGCAAACTCTTCGATACGTTTCAGGGTGTCAAGGCTATATCGATGCAGGAACTTCAATGCGTCAGTTGTCGGTTGACATATCCGAGAATGTTTATAGCACCAATAAGGTTCGGTTTGCGGTTTTTTGGGGAAATCCAGGTCAAAATGCGTTGTCAGACGCGCTGAGCGAGCAGAACGTGACAGGATCACTTTCAAGAGATTGGGATATTCATAACCGCCGGCTTCAATGAGATGCTCATAGGTAAGCAATTCTTGTAGGGCTTCCGGCGCGAACCAAGTCTTTAAGTATTCGCTCTCCGTTTCTAAACGAGATGCAGTTTCGTAACTATCCCATAGGGACATCTGTCGATTTTGAATACCGTCTACATGTCGCACTTTTTGTAGAATATCGAGAACTTCTTTCCGTGCTTGAGCAAGATCATATCTACCTGTTTTTACCCCACAGAGTAAAACGTTAAATGCAGAAACATCGAATCCGACCGCATTGATCCCCAATTCATTTGCTTGAACTAACGTCGTACCTGAACCACAAAAAGGGTCTAAAACGGTTCGTCCCGGCAGGAAATATCTTCTCAGAAAGACTTCAACTAACTGAGGGATGTACTTACCCAGATAGGGGTGGAGTCGATGGACATGCTTTGTTCTCTCGCGCTCTGGTAAATCTCTCTCACTCCAATTGAGGTTAAGTTCTTCAAGTGGCGTGTCTACATTTACGGTGCTGGCGTTGATCGGATGTTCTTGCGAGATAGAAATCTTCAGATTTTCGTTATTTGTCATGTGCCACTAGGTTAAACTTTGACCTCGGTTTCCGATATTGTACTCTTTCTCAATCGCAGCCGCCGCCAGACGCGCCGCCAGCCCGCCGGATTGACCAAGCCGCCCGGCAAGTAGACGATCACCAGCAGCAGCACCAAGCCGTTGAACACGCCGCGATACTGCGCCAGAAACCGCAACACCTCCGGCAGCGCGCCGAGCGCCAGCCCGCCGACGATCGGTCCGATGAACGTAGACGTGCCGCCGAGGACGGCGTAAGCCAGAATATCGACGGCTTTGCTGAACTGGGCGATATCCGGGGTGATGATGCGCGTCAGATGCCCGGAGAACGCGCCCGCCGCCGCCGCCAGCATCGCGCTGAGGATGAAGACGACGTTTTTGGTATACACGGTGTCGATGCCCATGTTGGCAGCGGCGCGCTCGTCCTGCCGGATCGCCGACATCGCCCGCCCGAAGCGCGAGCGATGCAGCCGGATGATGAAGTAGCTGGCGAGCAGCAGGAACACGATCAGGTCGGCGGTGGTAGTCATCTTGGGGATGCCGCGAATGCCACGCGCCCCGTAGATCAGCTCGAAACGGGCAGCGTCACCGGTCAGAAACTGACGGATTCCGCCGGCGAGGGTGTCGAAGTTGAGCAGCAGAATACTGACCACCTCGCCGAAGCCGATAGTGGCAATCGCGAGGTACAGGTCGCGCAGGCGCAGCACCGGCAAGCCGATCGGGATAGCGATCAGCCCGGCGACCAGCATCGCGCCGAGCACGCCGACCGCCAGCGGCAGCCCCAACTGCTGCGTAATCAGCACGGCGGCGTAAGCGCCAATCGCCATGAAACCAGCGTTCGCCAGCGAGAACATGCCAGTGTACAGCGGCAGGTAGATGCTCAAGCCGAGGATGGCATCGACGAGCATGAACTGAAAGACGGTTTCGGTGATGCCGATGCTGCGGAAGAAGTCCATGTCAGGCGCGGCTCTGCTCTGGATGCCCCAGCAAGCCCTGCGGGCGCACCAGCAGGATCAGGAAGAAGAAGATAAACACGATGGCATCGCGGTAGC
The DNA here is from genome assembly GCA_020848855.1 of Anaerolineae bacterium. The sequence goes on from JADLHH010000176.1 coordinate 3,500, forward strand.
TGCTGCCGCCGATGACGATGCTGAACGTCTGGAAGATGGCGACCAGAAAGCCGCCGATCACCGCGCCGGGGATGCTGCCCAGCCCGCCAAGCACCAGCGCCGTCAAGCCGACGAGCGCGATATCCTGCCCCATGTAGGGCGTCACCCGCGTGAATGCCAAGCCGTAAAGCAGCCCGCCCGCGCCGCCGAACATCCCGGCGAGGAAGAAGGTCAGCAAATAGATGCGGCTGACGTTGATGCCGAGCAGCCGGGCGGTCGACTGGTTAAAGGCGACGGCGCGCATCTGCCGCCCGACGCGGGTGCGGCTGACCAGATACTGCAGCAGCACCATCAGGATGAGCGAGACGACCAGAATAATGATGTTGATCGGCTGGACGGCGACACCGCCGCCCAACTGGAGCGGCTGGTCGGGGATCAAGCCGCGCGGGAAGTAGGCTTCGGTGGTATTGAACAGAGTCGTGAACAGAAGCTGCGTCAGGTTGACGATGAGCAGCGCCGCGCCGATGCTGCTGATCAACTGCGAGATGCGCGGAGCATTGCGCCGCCGCAGCGGTCGAAAAGCGAGCAATTCCAGCACGATGCCGAGCAGCCCCGCGCCGACCATCGCCCCCAGGAACGCCAGCGGCAGCGGCACGTTCCACTCGACGATCAGCAGCAAGCCGATCACCGCGCCGGACGTGAAGATGGCGCTGTGGGCGAGATTGAGCACGCCCAGCACGCTGAACACCAGCGCGTAGCCGAGCGCGAACAGCGCGTAAATCGTGCCCAACGAGAGGGCGTTGATCAACTGCTGGAGAAGCTGCTGCTCGGTGCTCATGCCAAATCAGTGTCGCGTGTGCCTAAGAGGAACCTGATGCTTATATTACCCCTGCCCCTGGGATCGCACCAATTTGCCCTGAATTATTTGATCTCCTCTGACAAATCCAGAATAATCCCTTCGGGTCCTCGACAGTAGCATAATTTATACACGTTCTCATAGTTTTGTATCTCGCTAAAAACCGCCATGCCTTTCGCTTTCATTCTGGCAACGACGGCTTCAATATCGTCCACCGCAAAGGCAATATGCCGGATACCGGGAGCATGTACGGGGAGCCGCTGAATCCCGATTTCATCGGGCGGCGCAAGGAATTTGATCAGTTCCAGTCTTGCCCCACCGTCCGGCAGCCCGATCATGACGAACTCCGTTTGAACATCCTTCAACCCCAGGAGCTTTTCCAACAAGTCGCCTTGCATTTTGGCTTCCCCCAGCACTTCAAATCCAAAATCGAGGAAAAACGCTGTCGCGGCGGGAAGATCATTGACGATGATACCGATATGATCGATTCTCTGGAACTTCATACCTGTGCCTTTCGCCTACAAATGGGCAGGCTTGCGGACGCGCTGGCGGGTGTGAAAGCGAGGGGGTTGGCGTCAAGAGGGTAAAGACGCGATGCAAAAAAAAACAATCAGGGGACATGCGCTGTCCCCTGATTGCGTCATGCTGCTGTTGAGTGCTTACTGCGCTTCAGCCATCGCCGTCGCCAGCGGGGCGAACTTGCCGCCGATGACAATCTGGGCAATCGGATCGTGGAGCGGCTCGCCGCTCTCGTCAAAGCTGAACGCGCCGAGCGGCGTCTCCATGCCGCTGATTTCGCCGATAGCCGTGTTGACCGCCGCGCCATCGACCGAGTCGGCGCAGCGGATTGCCGTCGCCACCAGCCAGGCGCCGGTGTACGCCTGCGCCGCGAACTGATCCGGCGCGACATCGTAGGTATCCTGGAACGCCTGCATGAACTGGACACTGCTCTCGCTGGGGTTCGGGTTGCCGGCATTCCACGCGCCGCCGACGATCAGCCCTTCGGCATTCTCGCCCGCCTGATTGAGCACCGCCGGAGAGTTGAAGCCGTTGCCGCCGATGATCGGACCGGCATAGCCCTGCTGCCGCGCCTGATTGATGATCTGCACAGCTTCGGCAGCCAGCGCCGAAACGACCAGCGCGTCCGGGTTGCTGCTGAGCGCCGCCGTCAACTGCGCGTTGAAGTCGACATCGCCCTTGGCGAAGGTCTGCTCGTCAACGACGTTGATGCCGTTATCGGCGAGCGCCTGAATGAACACATCGTAACCGCTGATGGTGAAGTCATCGTCGTTGCCGTACAGCACGGCGACGTTTTCCAAGCCGAGGATATCTTTCGCCTGCGAAATCGTGCCGGGGATGACGACCGCTTCGGGGAGACTGTCGCGGTGGTAGAACTCGCCGAGCGCTTCGCGCAGGGCGGTAGCGGTATTGCTCACACCGAGGATGGGCACGCCCGCATCATTCGCAACCGGGTCGGCGGCGACGGCTTCCGACGACAGCGTCGGACCAATCACGGCGACGACGTGATCTTCTTCGACCAGCTTGGTCATGGCGTTGATCGCCTGTTCGGGAGCGCCGGTCGAGTCTTCGAACTGAACAACAAAGGTTGAGTCACCCAGATAATGCGAGTCGTTGATCTCCTGGACGGCGAGGTTCACGGCGTTCTGCTGGGAAATCCCATACACCGACGCCGCGCCGCTGAGCGTGAAGACAGCGCCGACGGTGACGGTCTCTGGCAGGTTCGACGGCGTGGGGCAGGCGGATACCATATCCTGACCCATGATCATGTCCGACATCGTGTCCTGAGCGCTGACCGAAACCGGCAGCACCAGAGCCGCGACACACAATAACGTGAATATAAACCGGTACTTTCGCATGGGGATAACTCCTAATTCATACCTTCAAAAGGGCACGCGCCAATACTATCCCGATCAAGAACTCAAGACAACAACTCGACGGTCACGCTGACCGAGCCACCGGAGCCGCCATAGCTGTTGACGCGCAGGTTGTACGTGCCGTCCGCCGGGAGCAGCGCCTGAAAATCCGGGTTGAGGCTGCCGCCGCTGTCGTCGCCTTCGGCGATCACCGCGCCGCTCGCATCCAGCAGCGCCGCTACCGGGTCGAGACCGGGGCTGAGCGCTTCGACACGGATGTGGACACGCCGCCCACCCTGCCCCTGAAACGGATAGTAGAGATAGGTCTGCGCCGGGAGCGGCGCGTCGGCAGACAGAATTCGCAGCGCCGGGGCGGGCGTCGGGGCGACGACGACGTAGCGCCAGACGAGCGTGAACGCTGCCCCGCTGGCGTAGACACGGTATTCGCCGCTGTAGGATGCGGTCAACTGCACGGCGTCCTGCCCTGCGGCAGCCGTCGCGCCGAGCGGGTCAATGATCTCCAGCGCCGCGCCGAACGCCTGCACCTCGATCCGATCGCCCTCGCTCAGCCGCAGGATGGCAGACTCGCGCACACCGGTCACGCGGTAATTGCCGACCGGCGTCTCGGCTTCGATGCCGCCGCGCTGATCGTCGGCGTAGGTGTCGCCGCGCCCGTAGGCGATGACGTAGCCGCCGCCGTCGCTGCCATCGTCGCTGACGTAGACGGCATACCTGCCGGTCTCGATCACGCCGAGGCTGGGGATGAGCGCCTGCCCATCGCTGCCGAGGGCGGTCGAGAACATCAATTCGCCAACCGGCGTGTAGATTTCGAGGCGCGGGCGCAGCAGCGCTCCGTCGACCGGGCGGACGCTGACGGTGATGATGTCGCCCGCCTGCGCCTCGATGAAATAACGGTTGAACGCGCCGGGGCGGTCGATGCTGCCGAGCGCCGGGACGTGGTCGCCCAGCAGTTCGCCGCCGGGGACGGGCGTGGTCGTGCCGACGGGCGGCGTGACAGTCGGCGTGGGCTGATCCGGCGCAGGCGCGGTCGGCTGCAGGCTGATGCGGTAGTCGCCCGCCCCGCCGCCGATTGCCTGCACGATGTACTCGCCCGCGACCGGCAGGCGGATATCGCGCAGCAGCGCTGCGCCGTCGCCGCCGCTGTCGTCGTCGGTGGCGAGCGGCGTTCCCGCCGGGGCGAACAGCGTCAATATGGGATCGACCGAGCCGGAACTGCCGACCATCGAGAGTGTGACGCGCTGCCCTTCGCTGCCGGCGAACCGGTAGACGTGGCGCTCGAATTCGGACAGAAAGCTGCCGTTCACGGTCACGCCCATTTCGAGCGTCCCGGTGAGCGTGCCGAGCGAGGCGTACACCGGCGTCGGCGTGAAGGTCGGCGTATAGGTGTAGGTCGGCGTGGGCGTAAACGTCGGCGTGAAGGTCGGCGTCGGGGTGCGGGTGGGGGTTGATGTAGGGGTGACCGTAGGCGTCGCCGACGGCGCGGCGCGGTCGGCATACGAAAGCGACAGGCTGTACGAGGTGCTGTCGCCGCCAATCAGTCGAACGCGGGCGGTGTAAAAGCCGCCGGCGGGCAGCGTTACGCGCAGATCGTCGCCCTGCGCCAGCACGCGCCCGGCATCGTCGCGCAGTTCCAGCGTCACCTGCCCGCCGGATTTGGCGTTGAGGCGCAGGCGCACTTCTTCGCCCTGCTCGCCCCGGAAGCGCCAGTCGCGCGCCGCGTCCTGCGCTGTCAGCGCGTCGGACTCCGGCTGCCAGCTTTCGAGGACGCGAACCGGCACGGGAGTCGAGGTGCAGGCGGTCATACCGGCGGCAACAGCGGCGGCGAACAGCAGCAGCAACAGCGGGAAGACGCGGCGCATGGCACTCCAGACGATGTTCCGATGGAATGAATTAAAGCCTAAAGCGGGAGCGGGCGCAAAGGGAGAAAGGATTTGGTTAAAAGTTGAAAGTTAAAAGTAGAAAATGCCGGAAACCGCGTTTTACTTTTAACTTTCAACTTTGCACTTTTAACTGTCCTAGCGAAACAGCTCGCGCACGATGATGTTGCGCTGGATTTCGCTCGTGCCTTCGTATATCTGGAAGACCTTTACGTCGCGCATCAGCTTCTCGACCGGGTATTCCTTCATGAAGCCGTAGCCGCCGAAGAC
>JADLHH010000177.1 GCA_020848855.1 Anaerolineae bacterium
CGGCGGCGAAGGACCCGAACGCCCCGACCTGCTCTACCGCATTGTCGAGGCGATGGACGAAATCGCCGCCGAGACCGGCAAGACTGTCTCGCAGGTCGCGCTCAACTGGCTGTTACAGCGCCCGACTGTCGCCAACATTATCGTCGGCGCGCGCGACGAAGCCCAGCTTCGCCAGAACCTGGGCGCAGTGGGCTGGAACCTGACCGCCGAGCAGGTCGCCAGGCTCGACGCCGCCAGCCAGATGGACAAGACCTACCCTTACTGGCATCAGAGCGGCTTCAGCCGTAATCCGTTCCCGGCGGGGTGAGCCGGGCTTTGCTGTATGCGAGCGACTCGCGTGCCGAGGCGGGTTTCAGAAGCCATTGGAAAGATGTCATTCAGGGGAATGTAGGGGCACGGCGCTGCCGCGCCCCTGCGTCTCTCAATTGTCTGAGTTTTTCTGATGGATGCGGCGCGCTCACCCGCCCGCGTCGGGGTCGGGGAAGGCGTTGCCGAACGAGCCGGGGATCGGCGTGGCGGTTGGCATCGGCGGGGCGCTGTAATCGACCGGCAGGGCATCGAGGTACGCCTGTGTGTCGAGCGTCAGCAGCGACAGCCACCCGACCGTGCCGCCGACGTTCACCTTCAGCCAGCCGTTCATGTAGGGGCTGCGCGCCAGCAGGTCGACCAGCGTGCCGTCGTTGACCAGCCCGATTGCCGGGAAGGTCGCGTCCGGTCCGCGCCGCAGGTTGACGCCGGCAGGTGCGGTCACGCGGGCGCGCGTGCCCAGTTCGCCCAGGCGCTGCGGCGGCAACGGCGTCTCGGAGTACACCGCGCTGATCATCCCGGCGTTGCTCGACAGCAGCTCTGCCAGCATCCAGCCGGTCTGCCCGTTCGCCAGCCGAACGTGAAACCAGGTGTAATCCGGGTTGCGTCCCAGGATCGTCAGGTTCGGACCGCCCGGCACCTGCGTGATCACGCTGGAATACAGGTCGGGCGCGGTGCGCAGGTTGATCGCCCCCTGCGTGCTGGCGAAGCCGGGCTGCGGCAGGATCAGCGGGCGGTCGAACAGCGCAACCGGCAGATGGTTCAGGTAGGCTGCGTTGAGCGGGATCGGCACGCTCGGCGCTGCCGAGGCGACCGATACGTTGCCGGGCGGATGGGCGACGCTGATCTGCTCGCCGGGGAGCAGAACCTGCTGCTGCCCGACTGCCAGCACGGTCGCCTGCCCGTCGATGCCAACGAAGGTGGTGTTGGCGTCGTCGGTGGTGACCAGCACCGTCCCGCTGATGCTGAGCGAGACGCTGTTGATGGCGATGCGCGCCTGCCCGCTGCTTTGCAGGATCACGGCGCTGCGCGGCGCGGCGTCGCACGAGGGCAGTGCCGTGCTGGTCTGCACGATGCTCGATGTCCAGGGCGAGAAATCCGGCGGCGACACGTCGAACATCGTCACTTCGCCGATCAGCAGCGCCGGCACGTTGAGCGGGTCGGGCAGGCGAATCCAGGCGATGCCGATGCTGTTGTTCTCGGTCGCAATCGGCGGCGTGCGCAGCGCGTCGACCGTGCCCATGTCCACCAGCGCGCCGACGCTCGCCAGCGCGCCGCTCACCAGCCCCGCCGGCTCGGCTGCCGGGGGCGCGCCGCCGTTGCAGATGTATCCGCCCGGCTTGTTGATGCAGGCGTCGCTGGCAGTCGCCCACAGTTGATCCAGCACGGCGGAACACGTCGCGGCGGGAGCGTTGTCCTGCGCGCCGATCGGCGCAAGCGCGGCGGCGGCGAGCAGAGTTAAGGCGAAGATCAGCAGCGGTCTTGAGTAGCGCATCCTGGTCGGGTCATGGTTGGCTCGAACGGGTTCGATTGTACCAGAATTTGTGTTAGAGTCGTTACACTTCGACACTGGAGCAATCATCGGAGCGCGCTGCCGTGAACCTGCCTGCCGACCCGCCGATCCGCCTGCTGGCGAAATTCCAGCAGATTTTCCCGGATATTTCGCCGCAGCTTGTCGTGCAGGTGCCGGAGCGTGAGATGTGGGCTGCTGCCCGGTTCAACGGCATGGGACACTGTACGGTCTACACGGCGGATGGCAACGGACATACGAGCTTCAGCTACCAGAGCGCCAAGCGCAAGCAGACCATCTATCACCGCCCGCTGCCGCGCTGGGCGCGTTACATGGCAGGCGCGACGCTGCTGATCGACGTGGCGGAAATGCCCGGCGTCGATGTCGTCGTCTGCGGCGACGAACCCACCGGACCGCGCTACGATCACGCGCTGGGGATGCTGTTCGCGGCGCTGTGGTATGAGGTCAATATGGAGTCGTGCGATCCGGCGCAGCTTCTCGAAATTGCCGAGCGCGTCCGCCGGGAGTACGTAGAAGCGTGAGCCGGTTCGTGCCGGCAGGAGGCAAACACCAGTTATGCCCCGGACTTATGACGTTCTGTGCATGGGGCGCAGCTCCATCGACCTGTATTCCAACGATGTCGGCGCGCCGTTTGAGGAGATTACCAGCTTTGCCGCGCTCGTCGGCGGCTGCCCGACCAACATCAGCGTCGGCACGCGCCGCCTGGGGTTGAAATCGGCGCTGCTCACCGGCCTGGGCGACGACAAAGTCGGCGATTTCATTCGCCATTTTCTCCAGCGCGAAGGCGTCGAAACCCGCTTTTCGCCCACCAAGCCCGGCAGGCGCACCAGCGCCGTCCTGCTCGGCATCCAGCCGCCGGACCGCTACCCGCTGATCTACTACCGCGACAACAATGCTGACATCCAGCTTGAAATCGACGACGTGCTCGCCGCCCCGGTTGCCGACAGCCGCCTGCTGCTGATCAGCGGAACGGGCTTGTCGCAGGAGCCGAGCCGCAGCGCCACCCAGTACGCGGCGGAATACGCGGCGCAGGCGGGCACGGAAGTCGTCCTCGACATCGACTACCGCCCCGATCTATGGCACGACCCGCGCGCTTTTGGCATCACCACCCGCCTGACCCTGCCGCTGTGCGATATCGCCATCGGCACTGAAGACGAGATCAGGGCGGCGACCGGCGCGGATAACCCCGAACAGGCGGTCGCGCGGCTGCTGGAAGGCGTCCGCAAGGCGGTCGTGTTCAAGCGCGGCGGCGAAGGCTCGCGCGTCTACGCCAAATCTGGCGAGGTTTTCGACGCGCCGCCGTTCAAGATCGACGTGCTCAACGTGCTGGGCGCGGGCGATGCCTTCGCCAGCGGCTTCCTCTACGGCTATTTGCAGGGCTGGGGCTGGCAGAAGGCGGCGCGCATGGGCAACGCCACCGGCGCGATTGTCGTCACCCGGCAGGGCTGCGCCAACGACATGCCCGCGCTCGACGAAGCGCTGGCGCTGGTCGAATCGCAGGGGGGATTCTAGATTTTTCGCAGCACGAGCAGCAGTTGGTAGGCTTCGTCCGGCGTCGCAGCGGTGTACAGGCGTCCCCGGTAGCGCTCGCCCAGCACCCGAATCCCGGCGTCGGCGAGCGCCAGAATCCGCGTCGTGTTGGGAACTAACACGATCATCCGGGCATTGGGCGGCGACGCCAGGATAGCGTTGGCGCCCACCCGCAGCAGCCAGAGGGGCAGGTTCATCGCTTCCTTACCGACGGCGTGGGCGATCAAGTCGACCTCGTGCGGAACTTCGAGGACTTTCTGTGTGTAGATATCGACGGCGCGCTGAGCCACGTCAAGCTCCCAGGTGCTCTCGTAGCGCATGTACACGATAGTGTGGTCAGGATCGTGCCACTCGAAGGAAAATTCCATCATAACGCCATAATTGTTGTTGCTTAATCGTAGTCAGTTTCTCGAAAACGGCAATAAAATTCTGCCTTGCCCCAGGGTCATCGCATCAAATTTCACACAGGGTTTCCAATGGTTCACAACGCTCTTGTAGGGGCGAACCCACGTGTTCGCCCGCTGGGGCAGACACACAGGTCTGCCCCTACAAAACACCTATGACC
>JADLHH010000178.1 GCA_020848855.1 Anaerolineae bacterium
ATGATGTTTTGAAGGGACTGAAAGCGATCCAAATCTATCAGTCGGGCTTTCTCGTCCTGCAACGAAAAGAATATCCTCAGTGGGCGACCAGATGATCGTATAAACGTTGCCTGCTTCTGCCAGCATGTCTAAAGAGCGAACGCCATCCAGATTTGCTGCCCACGCCGTAGTTCTGGTGTTTCCGCCTAATAACGTTGACCTACTCGTCCAAGCTAGCCATTCACCAGACGGTGACCAGCCAACAATCCGAACGTCAGTCGTGTTTTCGGGCATTTCGACCTGCGGCAAAACCCTACTGTCAGTACCATCGGCGCGTTCGATGACGAATGTTCGCTCAACCTCTGAATAATAGTATAAAAACGGCGCAGGTTCATTCTGCGCCGCAACAAGCCCAAATGAAAAGCACAGCGAGAACAGCAGCCCCGCAAGAATCAGGAGAAATGCCTTCACCGCTTCCCTCTACACTCCTACGTCAGCGTAATCAGCAGCTTGTTCTGCTCGACGGTCTGCCCCGCCTGCACGCTCAGGCGCTGCACCGTGCCATCACGCGGGGACTTCAGCTCGTTCTGCATCTTCATCGACTCAAGGATGACGAGCGTTTGCCCCTTCTTCACTTCCTGCCCCTCGACCACCGGCACAGCGGCAATCAAACCGGGCATTGGCGACTTGATGGCGAACTCACCGGATGACGAATCCGCGCCCCCGCGCTGCGACGCCAGCAGTTGCGCGCGTTCGTCCAGCACCTGCCCCGCGTACAGCCGCCCCTGCATCAGCACTTCATAGTCGCCCTCGCGCTCCTCGATCACCACTTCATACGAGCGGTTGTTCATTAGCACCGAGTAAAGCGCGGGACCCAGCGCGAGAAAGTCGACCGAGCGAGGTTCGCCTTTCACCTTGAGCGTACCGTCCTTCTCAATGTCAATCTCGAAACGGGTGTCGTTGATGATCGTGATGTATTTCATCGGTGGACGCGCTCCCAGCGGCTCAGCCACTTCCAGTTGCTTGTATCACGCTCGTTGCGGTTCACGATCTGCCCCGCCAACTGGCGGTTGCGGTGCGTGAACAGGGTCGCCGCAATCGCCGCCGTCTCCAGATCGGTTTCGGTCGGCGGCTGCTCGCTGGTCGTCATGCTGAAGCGTTCTTCAACAAACTTGTTGTCGAACTTCCCGGCGATGAAGCTGAAGCTGTTCAGCAAATTCTGGTGGAATGGAATGTTGTGCTTGACACCCATGATCGAGAATTCTTCGAGCGCCCGGCGCATCCGCAGCATGGCTTCGGGGCGGTCGTCGCCCCAGCAGATCAGCTTGGCGATCATGCTGTCGTAGTAGGGCGTGATGGTGTAGCCGCTGTAAACGCCGCTGTCCACACGCACACCAGGGCCAGAGGGCGTAATCAGCGTCGAAATCGTCCCCACCGACGGCAGGAAGTTGTTATAAGGGTCTTCGGCGTTGATGCGGCATTCCATCGCCCATACCTTCGGCTCCAGGAAGCTTTCGGTGGGACCCATGCGCCGCCCGCGCGCGATACGAATCTGCTCCTTGACCAGATCGATACCTGTGACAAGTTCTGTCACAGGGTGCTCGACCTGCAGGCGCGTATTCATCTCCAGAAAGTAGAAATTCTTGTCTTTATCGACCAGGCACTCAATCGTCCCGGCGTTCACATAGCCGACCGACTGCGCCGCCCGCACCGCCATCTCGCCCATGCGCCGCCGCAGGTCGGGGTCGACAAACGGGCTGGGCGATTCTTCGACCAGTTTCTGATGCCGCCGCTGGATCGAACATTCGCGCTCGCCCAGATGAATGGTGTTGCCGTGCGTATCCGCCAGAATTTGAAACTCGATGTGGCGCGCGCCCTCGACCAGTTTTTCGAGGTAGACGCGCCCGTCGCCGAAGGCGCTTTCGGCTTCGCGCCGGGCGACCGCCAGCGCTTCGGACAGGTCTTCCGCTCGCTGGACGGCGCGCATTCCCTTGCCACCGCCCCCCGCCGCCGCCTTGACCATGATCGGGAAGCCGATCTGGTTGGCGATGGCGATGATCTCGTCGTCGCGCAAGCCCGGCTCGGTGCCCGGCACGACCGGGACGCCCGCTTGCTTGACCGTCTCGCGGGCGACCTGTTTGTCGCCCATTCTGGCGATGGCTTCCGGCGGCGGCCCGATGAAGATGATGCCTGCGTCCAGCACTGCCTGCGCGAAATCCTCGCGCTCGGACAGGAAGCCGTAGCCGGGGTGAATCGCATCCGCGCCGGTGCGCTTCGCCGCGTCGAGGATGCGGTCAATACTGAGGTAGCTCTCGCGCGGAGCGGGCGCGCCGATGTGGACGGCTTCGTCGGCGTAGCGGACGTGTAGACTGGTGCGATCCGCCTCGGAATACACGGCGATGGTGGCGATGCCGAGTTCGCGGCAGGCGCGAATCACGCGTACGGCGATCTCGCCGCGATTGGCGATCAGCACCTTCTTAATCTGGGTTTGCGACTGTTCAAACATGATCATAGCCTCACAGCGGTACGTTGCCGTGTTTCTTGGGCGGATTGTTGTCGCGCTTGTTCTGGAGCACTTCCAGCCCGTTGATCAGGCGGGCGCGGGTGTCGCGCGGCTCGATCACGTCGTCCACATAGCCGCGCTGGGCGGCGATGTACGGGTTCGCCAGCTTCTCGCGGTACTCGTCGGCAAGCTGCGTTTTGAGCGCCGCCGGGTCGTCGCCGTTCTTCAGCTCGCGCCGGTACAGGATTTCGACCGCGCCTTCGGGACCCATCACGGCGATTTCGGCGGTCGGCCACGCCAGATTGAGGTCGCCGCGCATGTGCTTGCTGCTCATGACGCAGTACGCGCCGCCGTATGCCTTGCGCGTCGTCACCGTCAGCTTGGGAACGGTCGCCTCGCAGTCGGCGTACAGCAGCTTCGCCCCGGAGATGATGATACCGTTGTGCTCCTGCGCCGTGCCGGGCATGTAGCCGGGCACGTCCACGAAGGTGATGATCGGGATATTAAAGCAGTCGCAGAAGCGGATGAAACGCGCCGCCTTGTTGCTGGCGGCGATATCCAGCACGCCCGCCAGCACCATCGGCTGGTTGGCGACGATGCCAACGCTGTGCCCGCCCAGCCGGGCGAAGCCGACGACGATGTTGGTGGCATAGTCGGCGTGAATCTCGTAGAAGATGCCGTCATCGACGACGTGATTGATGACTTCCTTGATGTCGTAGGGCTTGTTGGGATTCTCCGGCACGATGCTGTCAAGCTCGGCATCGGCGCGCAGCGGGTCGTCCTTGGTCGGCACGAACGGCGCGTCTTCCATGTTATTCTGCGGCAGGTAGCCGAGCATTTCGCGCACCAGCAGCAGCGTGTTGGTCTCGTTTTCGCCGACGACGTGGCAGACGCCGCTCTTGCTGGCGTGAATTTCCGCGCCGCCCAGCTCCTCGAAGGTCACGTCCTCGTGCGTCACCTGCTTGACGACATCGGGACCGGTGATGAACATGTAGCTGGTGTCTTTCACCATGAAGATGAAGTCGGTCAGCGCCGGGCTGTAAACCGCCCCGCCCGCACACGGGCCCATGATCACGCTGATCTGCGGGATGACGCCGCTGGCAAGCGTGTTGTGCAGGAAGATGTTGGTATAGCCGCCCAGGCGGACGACGCCTTCCTGAATGCGCGCGCCGCCGCTGTCGTTCAAGCCGATCAATGGCGCGCCGGTCTTCATCGCCATTTCCATCACTTTGACGATCTTCTCGGCGGCAACTTCGCTCAGCGTGCCGCCGATCACGGTGAAATCCTGCGAGAAGACGTACACCAGCCGCCCGCTGATCGTCCCCCAGCCAGTGACCACGCTGTCACTCAGGTAGCGGTTCTGATCCAGCCCGAAATCGTGCGAGCGGTGGGTGACGAAGGCGTCCAGTTCACGGAAGCTGCCCGGATCGAGCAGAATGTCGAGGCGCTCGCGGGCGGTGTTGCGCCCGGAGTCGTGCTGCCGCTTGATGCGGTCAACGCCGCCCCCGGCACGGCTCTGGTCGCGCAGTTCGCGTAACTGTTCTATCTTATGATCCGTGCTCATCGGTTTTCTCCGTTAGCTGCGTTCGCCGCGCGACCGGGCGCATGAGATACACCACCGCAGCGATCAACACAAGGATAGTCAAGACCGTCAAAAAGCGCAGGCGATTGTAATCGTAGTCGGCGCGGGTGAAGACCAGCAGCCGCGCCACGCTGTAGACGATGAACGCCACCGGCACGTAGACGCCCGTCCGCAGGTTGCGCGCTTTCGCCCATGCCACCTTCCACGTCGCCACCGAGAGGAGTATTCCCCACGTGAGCGCGGCGACAAATTCCAGTTCCGGCATCAGGCTGACCTGCCGCGCGAGGTCGGATGGCAGCGTCATGGCGCGATACGCCGCGCCGAATTCGATGATCGCCAGCACCGCCGTGACGACCATCAACTGGCGCTCGCGCCCCACTGCCTGATTCCGTAGCTGCCTGATTTCGCTGGACATAGCGCGGGATTATAGCATAAGCGCGGCGGATAGCTGCGGGCAAGCCGCTCAGGGAACGTGCGCCAGTTCGATGCGCTGCCCGCTGGCGGCGGCGAGATACGCCGCGTAGATCACGCGCAGCACTTCGCGCCCCAGTTCGCCGTCGGACTTCGCCGGGCGGTTCTGCGCCGCCGCCGCGACGAAATCCTGGATCATCGCCAGATGCCCGGACGACCAATCCTCGTCGGGGATCGGCGTCGTCCAGCCCGCGCCGCTGTCAACTTTCTCCATGATATAGGTATCGCCGAAGACTTTCGCGTCCGGCGTGTATGACTGCAGCAGATCATTCGGGCTGAGGTTGCACTTGAACTGAGCGTTGCTCAGGAAGAGTTCGAGGCGGCTCTCCATGCCGCCCAGCACCGTCTCCGAGGCGTAGACGACGGCGTGCGAGCCGTCGCTGAAGGTGAGGATCGCCGTCGCCCAGTTTTCGACATCTTCCCAGCCGGTCGCCACGTAGGATACTTCCGGCGCGGCGATGCGGCTGGTGTCGCCCACCTCGGCGCTGACCGCGACCGGACGGATCGGCTGACCGCTGCGCGCCAAGCCTTCCGCGCGCTTGAGATACAGCATCGCGCCGATGGGATGCGGGGCAAGCTGGATCAGCGCGCCGCCGCCGGCGTGCCGCCATATACGCGAATAGGGCGAGTGCGACCCACTGTGACATTCGCCGCCGCGCATTTCGAGAATCGCGCCGCCGGATTTCAGGATCAACCCCTCGGCGCGGGTGATCGAGGGCGCGTAGACCCAGTTTTCGCCGTACAGAAGCTGGACACCCGCATTCCGCGCCGCCGCGATCATGGCGTTGGCGTCGTCCAGCACGACGCGCAGCATGTCGCCGCGCGGGGTGTGCGCGACTGGCGCGTCGGCGGGAAGCCCCTGCCCCACGTAAGCGGTCAGCGGCTTGGTGCAAATGATATGCTTGCCCGCCTGTGCCGCCGCCTCGGCGATCTCGCGGTGCAGGCGGTTGGGCACGCACAGGTCAACCACGTCGATCCCCGGTAGCGCCAGCAGGTCGTGATAATTCCCGAAGGCGTTGGGAATATCGTGGGCATGGGCGAATTTCCGCGCGCTGGCGTCGGACTGCGCGGCGACGGCGACCACGTCAGCATGGTAGCCGCCGACCTGCGCATAACAGCGCATCCGGGTGCGCGCCAGAAAGCCCGCGCCGATCAAGCCGATGCCGACGCGCTGTAGTGAGGGCACAGTGGAATTCCTAACGATTTTCGCTGCGAACGGCTGCCAGGCGTGTCTGTATCAATGCGCGATCTTTCTCGTGATAACGATCCAGATATGCCGGTTCCTGGGCGTAATCCACCAGCATTCGGAACACACGTACACTCTCGAATGTCTGCCGATACACCTTACCCAGATCGACCAACACCCGGTCTTCGCCAACCAAAGGGATCGTGATAACCGGCAGCGGATCATCGACCCCAAAGCCGTAAAAGTCGGTGTAGCCTTCCTCAGGTGTCGGGTACGGGCGGCTTACCAGAATCATATAGGGGTAGGCATTAGGTTCACCATCCGGGTAGCTCGGCAGCAGCGGACTGACTGGACGAGTTTCGTGGAGATAATCGATCTCTACCAGCGTGATACCGCTGCGCAGCGTGACAATTCGTCTTGCGAGATACTGCCGGGCATCCCGGCGCGGCGGCTTGTGACCTGGCGAGAGCAGTTCGATGCGGGTAACGGGTCTGCCTGGCAGATTCCCCGGCTCGAACTCATAAATGATGATCGCGGTCAGGTAATCCTCTTCGTCGGTCAGCAGAAGCGGCAACGTCGCGGTCGGCGCAAAACCGGC
>JADLHH010000179.1 GCA_020848855.1 Anaerolineae bacterium
CAAGGAAGTCAAGGTCAACGAGAACGCGATGATCCCGTTTGTGGGGCTGATGGATCGGGACGGGAAGCTGGTGCGCAAAATCGATCTGCCGTACTACTGCAACCACTACCACGCCAACCCGGATAACACGGTGCTGGTCGGCGACGACCTCGACGATCTGGTGCTGATCGACATCTCCGGCGAAACGGCGACACATCAGGTGCTGGCGACGCACAAGACCTCGTGGCACACGCAGAGCAGCCACTGTCACCCGACGTGGGACTGGGACGGCAGCCGGATATTGTATGCGTCGGATTTGGGCGGTAAGGTGCAGCTATACTTGCTGGAACTATGATCATGTGTAGGGGCGCAGCACGCTGCGCCCCTACGTAAGACATATACACGTGGAAGGAACACACCCATGCAAATGCGTTATCCCTCGAACCCGGAGAAGGTCAAAACGTTCACGACCGACCAGCTCCGCGCCGAATTCCTGATCGACAAGCTGTTCAGCGACGATGCGATCACGCTGGTGTACAGCCACATCGACCGCATCATCGTCGGCGGGGCGTGCCCGGTGACGCAGGCGCTCGAACTGACCGCCAGCAAAAAAGACCTCGGCACGGACACGTTCCTTGAGCGGCGCGAACTGGGCGTCGTCAACGTCGGCGGCGCGGGCACGGTCACGGTCGATGGCGCGGATTACGCCATGTCCAGGCTCGACGGGCTGTACGTCGGCAAGGGCGCGCGGTCGGTGCGGTTCGCCAGCGCCGATTCGGCTGCCCCGGCGCACTTCTATTTCACCAGCACGCCCGCCCACACCAGCTACCCTACCACCCACATCCCGATCAGCAGCGCCGAGCCGAACCACCTCGGCAGCGTCGCTAACTCGAACGAGCGCACGATCTACAAGTACATCCACCCGGACGGCGTGAAAAGCTGTCAGTTGGTGCTGGGCGTCACGCTGCTGGAACCGAACAATATGTGGAACACGATGCCCGCGCATACCCACGCTCGGCGCATGGAAGTCTATTTCTACTTCGACATCGCCGGGGAGAACGTGGTGTTTCACCTGATGGGCGAGCCGGGCGAGACGCGGCATCTGGTGATGCGCAACGAGCAGGCGGTCATCTCGCCAAGCTGGTCGATCCACGCTGGGATGGGCACGGGCAATTACGCCTTCATCTGGGCGATGGCGGGCGAAAACCAGACCTTCAGCGACATGGACGCCGTCGCCATGACGACGCTGCGTTAAGTCTGAAGAATTCAACGCGCTGCACCGGGGTAGACACACGGGTGCGCCCCTACAAAAGATGAATGGATGACGGCTTATGAGCATTCTCGACGACTTCCGGCTGGATGGCAAAGTCGCGCTGGTCACGGGCGCGAGCCGGGGACTGGGGCAGGCGATGGCGCTCGGACTGGCGGAGGCGGGCGCGGATATCGCCGGGCTGGACCGCACGCCCGACTGCGCCGAAACCTGCGAACAGGTCACGGCGCTCGGTCGGCGCTTCATGAACATCAGCCTCGACCTGTACGAAGCGAGCGTTTCCGACCTGAACGCGACCGTCGCCAGCGTGGTCAACGAACTCGGCGGGCTGGACATTCTGGTCAACAACGCCGGCATCATCCGGCGCACACCGGCGCTCGAATTCAGCGAGGAAGACTGGGACAGCGTGCTGCAAATCAACCTGAAGGCGCTGTTCTTCCTGTCGCAGGCGGCGGGGCGGGTGATGGCGCAGCAGGGCAGCGGCAAGATCATCAATGTCGCGTCGATGCTGTCGTACCAGGGCGGGATTCTCGTGCCGTCGTATACGGCGGCGAAAAGCGGCGTGATGGGCATCACCCGCGCGCTGGCGAACGAGTGGTCGTCGCTGGGCATCAACGTCAACGCGATCGCGCCCGGCTACATGGCGACCGACAACACGTCAGCGCTGCGCGCCGACGCCGCCCGCAGTCAGGCGATTCTGGCGCGCATCCCCGCCGGGCGCTGGGGCGACGCCGCCGACCTGAAGGGGATCGCCGTGTTTCTGGCGTCGGCGGCGGCGAGCTACCTGCACGGCGCGATCATCCCGGTCGACGGCGGGTGGCTGGCGCGGTAGGATTGCCGCACCAATCCGTTTGATTTGTCCGTCAGGGCGTTACAGGTAACGCCCCCACATTCGTCCGTCTGGATTTAAGGAGACTCCATGTCCACCGCAACCTACGAGCGCGAAGTGACGCCCCAAGTGATCGGCGACCGGCGCACGCGCTACCTGACCCACACCGACCACCTGATGATGGTCGTGATCGACTGCACCGACGGTCCCAAAACGCAGCCCGACCCGCCGCACCATCACCCACACGAGCAGGTCACCTACGTCGCCGAAGGCGAAGTGATCTTCTTCATCGAAAACACGCCGCACCGCCTGAGCGCGGGCGATATGATCGCCGTCGCGCCGAACCTGCCGCACACCATCCAGCCGCTGACGCCCAGAGTACGGCTGGTGGATACCTTCACCCCGATCCGCGACGAATTTCTCGGCTAACCCGATTCCCGGCGGATTTCGCGCCGGTTGGGTATCGCGCGCCTGACCCCGGTAGTCACCAGTCCCAAATGGCGACAGTACCGAAACGAGTGTGACTTTTCGTAGGGGGCACCCGTGTGTGCGCCCTAGAGACTCACGCTTTTGTCCACTCCTCGAACAGCGATTTTATTGACAAGTTTTTCATGCAGGAATATAATCAAATCGGTTTGCGCAAACCGATTTGATTATGGGTTCTTTTGAATATTATGCAAGCCCAACCACCCTTTACCGACCCATGAACTGCTGACAACGCGCGCTCCTCGACTCATCTGGAGGTAGATTCCGTGCTCACAAATATACAGCGCCAGAAGGCTGTGCCAGCGAAAAACGTCGAGCTAAACGCCGGCTTTTGGGGCGCCCGGCAGACGACCAACCGCGCCCGAACGCTCCCCGCTATTCACCATCAATTGGAAATCACCGGACGGCTGGATGCCTGGCGTCTCGACTGGAAACCAGGGCAGCCCAAGCCGAACCCCAAGTGGATCCCCGACCGTTTTTGGGATTCCGACGCGGGGAAATGGATCGAGGCGGTCAGCTACAGCCTCGTGAAATACCCCAACCCCGAATTTGAGCGCCAGGTCGATCAAACCGCCGACCTGATCGAGCAGGCGCAGCAGCCCGACGGCTATCTCAACATCTACTACACCGGCGTCGAACCCGAAAACCAGTGGCGCAACCTGCGCGACTGGCACGAGTTGTACAACGCCGGGCATCTGATCGAGGGCGCGGTCGCATACTATCAGGCGACCGGCAAGCGCAAGCTGCTCGACGTGCTGAGCCGCTACGCTGACCTGATCGATTCGAAGTTCGGGCGGGAAGAAGGCAAGAAGCGCGGCTATCCGGGGCATCCCGAACTCGAACTGGCGCTGGTCAAGCTGTACCACGCGACCGGCGAGCAGCGCTACCTGAACCTGGCGAAGTATTTCATCGACGAGCGCGGGCAGCTTCCGCATTATTTCGACATCGAAGCGCGCGAGCGCGGCGAAGACCCGCGCCAGTTCTGGGCGAAAACCTATCACTACTGCCAGGCGCACGCCCCCCTGCGCGAGCAAACCGAGGCGACCGGACATTCGGTGCGTGCCGCCTATCTGTACAGCGGCGCTGCCGACATCGTCGCGGAAACCGGCGACGCTGACCTGCTCAAATCGCTGCGCTCGATCTGGGAAGACCTGGTACACCATTCAATGTACATCACCGGCGGTCTGGGTCCCGCGCACGCGAACGAAGGCTTCACCTTCGCCTATGACCTGCCCAACGAAACCGCCTACGCCGAAACCTGCGCGTCAATCGCGCTGGTCTTTTGGGCGCAGCGCATGTTCCATCTCGACCCGGACAGCCGGTACATCGACGTGATGGAGCGCGCGCTGTACAACGGCGTGCTGAGCGGCGTCTCGTTCGAGGGCGACACATTCTTCTATGCGAACCCGCTGGCGTCGTACCCCAAAGTCAGCCCGTTTGAACACTGGAGCGGCATCACGACCGACCGTTTCTATCGCCGCTCGGAGTGGTTCGGCTGCCCGTGCTGCCCGCCCAACCTGGCGCGGCTGGTGGCGAACATCGGCGAGTATTTCTATTCGACCACCGACGACACGATGTTCGCGCACCTGTACAACTCCAGCCAAGCCAGCATACAAGTGGGGTCGAATACCGTACAAATCGAGCAGAAGACGGCTTACCCCTGGGATGGTCTGATCGAATTCAGCCTCGGCGTCGCCCAACCGGCATCGTTCGAGCTGGCGCTGCGCATCCCCGGCTGGTGCCGCGAATTCAGCATCAACCTGAACGGCTCGCCGGTGAGCGCCGAGGTCGTCAACGGGTACGCCCGTCTGAAGCGGACGTGGATGGACGGCGACCGCGTCAGCCTGTCGCTGGCGATGCCGGTCGAGCGGATGGTTCCGCACCCGAACATCCGTCAGGATGCCGGGCAGATCGCTTTGCAGCGCGGTCCGGTTGTGTACTGCCTCGAAGAAGCCGACAACGGCGCGCGGCTGGCGAACGTGGTCGTGCCGGCAGACGCCCCGCTTTCGGCGGAATTCGTCCCCGATTTGTTCGGCGGGATCAGCGTCATCACGGGAGAAGCGCTGCGCGTCGAGCCAGTGAACTGGCAGGGCGCGCTGTACCAGCCGCAGGAAGACATCCAGAACACGCGGACACGCTTCACGTTCAGGGCGGTTCCGTACTGCTTCTGGGCGAACCGCGAACCGGGCGAAATGC
>JADLHH010000180.1 GCA_020848855.1 Anaerolineae bacterium
GAAGCACAGCTCGTCTATCAGTTCCCGCTGCCCCCGCTGATTCTGCACACGCTGCACACGGGCGATACGCAACGGCTGACCGAGTGGGCGGCGACGGTCGCGCGCCCGGGCGACCGGACTACGTTCTTCAACTTCACGGCGTCGCACGACGGCATCGGCTTGCGCCCGGTCATCGGCATTCTCAGCGACGAGGAGATCGCCGCGCTGGTCGAGCGCACGGCGGCGCACGGCGGTTACATCGCACAGAAAAATAACCCCGACGGCACGCAAAGCCCGTATGAATTGAACATCACCTATTTCGACGCGATCACGCCCCCGGACGTGACGGCGCGCGACCCACAGACGGCAATCGAGCGTTTCATCGTCTCGCAGGCGATCATGCTGACATTCCTCGGTGTGCCGGGCATTTACCTGCCGAGCCTGTTTGGGCTGCGCAACGATCGCGCTGGAGTCGCAGCAACCGGACGTTACCGCACGATCAACCGCAGGAAGCTGAACGCCGATCAATTGATGGCGGCGCTGGACGATCCAACCTCGCTGGAGAGGCGCGTGTTCAGTCGATATCAGCACCTTCTCAATGTTCGCGCCAGCGAACGGGCATTTGATCCGCTGGGAACGCAGATAGTACTCGATTTCGGCGCGCGCATATTCGCGCTGGAACGGGTCTCACCCGATGGCGATGAGCGGCTGCTGGCGCTCCACAACGTTTCCGGCGAGTCGGTGACGGTGACGCTGCCAGAGCCGGGGATCAATCGGCTCGATGGGCGACACTTGCAGGGTGAAGTGATGCTTGCGCCGTACCAGTTTGTCTGGCTGGAAACAGCGGGCGTACAGTGACGCTGTTTGGCGCGGAACCTGCCTCAGCACGCTGCGAACAGCGCTCATGGCTGACTGCTTTTTGACAGCTGCTATCGTGTCGAGATATTTTTGAAACTTCTAAATGCGTAAATTTGCGAACTGAGGGGATGATGGCGAAGTCGCTGCTCGCAGTGATTACGAGTGCTATCATTGATGCCAAAGATTCACCGCTGCTGCCTTTAGCCCCGCTCAATATCCGTAATCTTCCCCTCGACACCGCAGAGCTGACCCAGGCTGCGAATGCATCCTCCGGCGATTGGTCGAAGGCGATTATTGATGAATGGCTCGCTCAGCTTCTAACGCTCGCCGGTAATGCTATCGGCGCCGCCGAGACGATTCTTATTCGCGCCCTGCAGCTTCATTATCCACGTCTGGCAGAAGGGCTGACCCTGGCGGGCGTGATCGTCTACAACTACGTGGGCGACGACGTGGAGAGCCTGCGCTTTGACCGGGACAAGCTGTTCAAGCTGATCAACCAGCCGCCGCTGCTCTTTCCAACTGTGACCGACAAATTCGACAGCCTGAACGACTTCAAGCTGATGCAGGTGTATCTGGCGCTGTGGACATCTGCCCCGCGCGCCCTGCTAGACGCCGAATACCGCCAAGCCGGGTTTGCCTCGCTCCCTTCCGCAGAACCGCCCAACGCAGCGCAGCAGGCGCTGCTGAGCCTGGTGAATTCACCGGTCAACGTCAACCTCCCGCCGGAGCCGGTTGATCTGAGCACCCTTGAAGCGTTCGTCGCGTATTTACAGGGGCAGCCACCCGTACCCGCGAACAAGAGCCAGGTGAGCTTCGACTATACAGGTATTGAGCCACCGCCCGCTTTTCCCAGCGGCATGAGTCTGGACTTGAGCATCAGCCCCGACCACGCCGCGAAAGAGCTGGCGTTCGCGCCGAACTGGAATCTGCGAGTCAGGCTGCTGGCGGGCCAGAATTCCGCGCGTTTGGCGTACAACGGCGCCTGGAGCGCCCTGCCAGCCGATTCATCACCCGACCTGCTGGATGTGCGCCTGAGCGCCGCCGCCAGCCCGGCACTGCTGGCGGGCGACCCTGACGGCGCGCGGCTGGAAGTCGGCAATATTGCGCTGACATTTACACTCAAGAGCCAAGCGCCGTTTTTCATCCTGAGCGGCAGCATCGACCGGCTCGCACTGGTGATTTCGCACCCGGTGCTGAAATTCTTCGGCGCAACGCCCGACCTGCTGCGTTTCGAGGCGGACATCGACGCCGATTATATTCAGGGCGTCGGACTGCGGGCGGCAGGTGGCTCGTCGTTGGCGCTGGGACTCGAAGTCGTCAAGGTCATTGACAAGCAAATCGGCATATTGCGTTTCGAGCAGCTTCGGGCGCGGCTCGAAATCAATGCGCAGTTCGAAATGTGGGCAATACTGCAATTCACGGCGAGCGCTCAATTCGGACCCGTCAGCGCGACCATCGAAGGCGGCGGCGTCCGTTTTGGGCGCAGCAGCACGGGCGAGACGGCGCGCATCGAACTGCCGAGCGGCATCGGTATCACCGTGAAAGCCGGACCGATTACAGGGGGCGGCTTCCTGAGCATCGTCAGCAAACCGAACGACAGTCTGCGTTTCTCTGGCGCGATCCAGCTCAAGCTGCTGTGGCTGAATGTATCCGCTTTCGCTATTTTCGAGGAAACCCAGACCGATGCGATCTCGTTCGTGGCGGTGCTCGGCATCCGTTTTCCCGGCGGCATTCAGCTTAGCTTCGGTTTCATGATCACGGGAGTCGGAGGGCTGATCGGCATCAACCGCCGCGCCAACACCGATTTGCTAGCGAACCGGCTGGCGAGCGGCGCGGCTGGCAATGTGCTGTTTGCCGAAGACCCGGTCAGGAATGCCCCACGCATCCTGGGCGACCTGGCAGCCTTCTTCCCGCCAAACGACGGCACTTATATCGTCGGACCGACCCTGCAGCTAAGCTGGCTGTATATCGTCCGCGTCGATGTCGGCGTGCTGATCCAGTTCCCGGAGCCGCTGCAAATCGCCATCGTCGGCTCGGCGCGAGTGATGATCGGCTTCTCGGAAGATACGGCGCTGGTCTATCTGCGCATCGACTTCATCGGCTACCTGAACCTGGACAAGCGCATTCTGGAATTCCGCGCCGCGCTGGTCAATTCGCATGTGCTGGGCATCCTTCAGCTATCCGGCGAAGCGGCGTTCCGCTTCTGTTACGGCGCGAACGCATATGTTGCGCTCAGCGTCGGCGGATTCCACCCGCGCTTTGATCCCAGCACAGTCGAGCTTCCCCGGCTGGCGCGCGTCGCGGCATCGCTTTCGTTTGACGTGGTGGTTGCGAATATCTGGCTGCGGCAGGAATTCTACTTCGCCATCACCTCGAACACGATCCAGCTAGGCGGAAGAATCGAAGCCGGGCTGAGTATCGGACCGTTTGACGCGCACGGTTTTTTCGAAATCGACGCCTATATTCAGTTTCGCCCCTTCTACTTCGAGATGGCTTTCAACGGCGGCTTCGACATCGAATTTGCCGGAATCTCGTTTATCAACACCCGAGTCGAGGGGCGGATCAGCGGACCTGGTCCTGTGGTGATTTACGCAAAGGCGTCGGTGAAGCGCATCGTCAGGATTTCGAAGAGCGCGACCTTCCGCATCGGGCGGGGCAGCGCCGACGCGATTGCGCCGATTTCCAGCGCTGTGCCGGAACTGCTCAAGGAATTTCAGCAGCCCGCCAACCTGCGACCCGACGGCGTCGATTCGCTGGTGAGCTTTGTTTCGCCGCTGGAAGACGCGCCGATCTGCCCGGTTGGGACGCTCGTCTGGGAACAGAAGAAAGCGCCGCTGGAGATTGCTATCGAGCGCTTTGCGAGCGTGCCGCTCAGCCGCGCCCAGAAGCTGATCGTCACGTCTGATCTGGCATACACGACCGAGAAAGACCTGTTCGGCTCTGGCACTTACCTCAAGCTGAACGAGTCGCAGGCGCTCAACAACAGAGCGTTTGATGAACTGCCATCGGGCGTGCGGCTGCGTGCAAACAGCGGCGGCAGCGCGCGCGGCGAAAAGACCTACGAGATCAAGATGCACAGGGTCAAGCTGCCCCGCCTGACTCGCGCGCTCCTGTTTACCTTCGTTCTCAACCAATCGTACCTGTCGGCGGCGATGGTGGGGATGATGGCTGAAAGCGGGCAGACCCCACCCATGCGCGCGGGCGATCCCGTCGTGCGCGTCGGGCAGGAGGCCTGGACGACGCGCAATGCCGGCGGCGCGGTGGTCGCGTCCGGGCAGTCGTCGATGCAGGCGTTTCAGCGAACGCGCTACGACGACCGGGGCAAGCCCGCCACATCCGGCACGACCAGCACGCCGAGCGCTTATCAACCCGTCGCACTGGGGGCATTCTAACGTGGCAGGAACCCTGAAGTTCTACGCCTGGAAACGGTCGCCGCTGTACGACAATGTTGATCCGACGCCGACTAAGGGACGCCTGACCGGGCACGTGACGCTGACCGCACGCGACGATTTCAACCCCGCCGACAGCCAGAGTCACACGATAGCCTTTTCGATCATGGGCGCGCGCGACATCGCCGGGGTGAACCGCTCGGCGATCCGGCGTACCGCGCCCCGCCCGAACACACAGGACGCCGAGACGACCAAATGCGTCCACGTCGAATTTGCCGAAGCCGATTTCCCCTGGCGCTACACACCGCAGAAGGCGAATGGCAGCATCCTGCGTCCCTGGCTGGTACTGATCGTAGGCACGGTGGATGAGATCGAAATCGTGAGCAACCGGGTTGTCGTCAACGATAACCGGGTCTATGTCGATCACCCGCTGATCGAATCGTACCGTTGGGCACACATTCAGGGCGGCGATGACGACCCGGCGCAGGTCGCGCGTCTCTTTTCGCCGCGCAAGCTCGCGCCCCAAAAGGAGCACATCGCCGCGCTGGTCCCCGCCTTCGACTACAACCCGCAAACCGGAGTCATTTCCGACTCGTGGGGCGCGCAGCCACCATCACAGGCGCTCCCGGCGTACTACTGGTGGCGGTTCTGGACCGCAGAAGCGGGCGATTTCGAAACGCTCGCCGAAGCGCTGCATCCGGTGCAGGTTCCGGGTATTGGCGTGGCAAGCGTGACCTATACCCGCCAGAGTGACGCGGTCGAGATCACCCTGCCGGTGCGCGGCGCAATCACTTCGCTGATGACTACGCCCGACCCTGAGCCAGAAGGTCTGCAAGCGGCGATTGACGACCTCGACCCGCTGACGCAGCCTGAGCGCTACCAGGGCGAACAGCGCGTCATCAGCCTGCCCACCTATGCCGGGCTGTGGGCGGCTGACCCGGAAGCGACCACCTGGGGCGAGATGCTCAACGACGATCCACGCTATCGTGGGATTGCGGGGCTGGGCTTGCAGATGGGAATCGCGGAACAGGAACAACTCGCCGGTGTGGCGGTCGCACAGGCGGGGGCGCTGGATGCCGCGACGCGCCTGCTGCGCGACCTTGCTTTCGGCTTGGGTATGGCGCGCTCGCTGTGGAACCGCCGCTTACCGAAAGACCCCGTCGAGCAGTTGTGGCTGTTTGGCAGCGCCATGAGCCGGATGCACACCGCCTCCGGCACGGTCATGTCGGAAATCACAGCGCCGGATCGTCCGCTGGACGCGGCGCTGTTTTCGGGGGCGGCACGTCGCCTGCTGCGCGGGGGCACGGCGTGGATACGCCACTCGCGGGACGGCTACATCTCGCGCCGCGCCCTGCTCCATGAGGCGAACGCCTGCCCGCCCGACGCCGAGCCACGCCCGGCGCAGCTTCCGCACCTCGACGCGCTCGTCGGCGAATTAGCAGCCGAAGGCTATGCGTTGGAATCATTCGAGGAGATGCTGGAACTGCCGCGTATCCCGCCTGAATTTGCCGCCGCGCTGGCATCGCTGGAAGGCGAAACGATTGATCTCGGTTGGCTAGACCGCCTCATCGAACTGCTGCGCGAATTCGGCTTGGACAACTTCATAGATGCCTGTGTGGACGAAATGCGAACCGCCCTGACCGAGCGCGAAAATGAAACTGCTACGCTCGAAGTTTTGTGGCAGATCATCATCGATTGTCTCACGCGCGGCGTGCGCATCGATCACGAGCGCCTGGACAATGTCCCAACGCAGGTGGGCGAAGCCGATCCGCCTGAGCCACCGGAAATCTGTCGTCCGATTCAGGATTGGGGCGGGCTTGGCGGAGCGGTGAGCGGCGCTGTCGACCCGAACGGCGATAACGCGCCGATCATCCAGCGCATTTGCTCCATGATCACCGTCAGCGGGCTTCCAGCCTGCTCACCCGCGCCGCTGGAAGTGCCGATCAGCCTAGATTTCGCCACATGGATGCTGCTGCGCGACCATGCGCGTGAGTGGCTGCTCCCCGGCGTGGGGCGGCTGGAAAAGGACGCGGTTGTGGCGATGGAAAGCAACCCCGCCTTCATCGACGCTTATCTGCTGGGACTGAATACACAATTCCTCGATGAGCTGCATTGGCGCAACATCGCCATCGACCGAACGCACATGCCGCTGCTGATGTTCTGGGGGCACATCAACTTCGAGGGCGACCACAAGCGGATGCCCGACGTTTATTCGGTGAATGACGACGCACACGCCTGGGCAGGTACATCGGCGCTGGGAGACCGCTCGCATCAGGTCGTCCACGCGAACGACCCGCAGGGAAACCGCGACCTGATTGTCGTCTTTCACACCGACCTGTTCCGCCGCTACCCCTCGACGGTCATTTACCTGCTGCAAGCCGACGACGCCACCATTGACGCGCGTATGGAACAGTCGCCGCTGCCGTTTGCGCTGCCACAGCGCATCGGACCGATGTTCCGGGGCAATATCGAGCCGGACATCGTGTTTTTCGCTTTCAACATCGACCCAAACGACATCGAGCAGTACTGGGTAGTGCTTGACGAGCCTCCGGCGGAGCTGCGTTTTCGCAGCGACGAATATCACGCGAGGCGCAGCAGTGGCACGCTCGGCAACGATGGCGCAGCCGTCGCCGCTCAGATTATCGACGAACATTCACGCGTGGCTATTCGCGGGCAAAACCTGATTACGATTTAGGACACTGCGATGAGTTTCTTTGCGACCCGACTGGAAAGGCTCGTAGCGGTACTCAATTACCTCGCGCGCGAGCA
>JADLHH010000181.1 GCA_020848855.1 Anaerolineae bacterium
ACATTGCGCCACTGCCGGAACTGGTTGAAATTGCCGAGGAACACAACATCCTGCTGATGGTGGACGACGCGCACGGCGAAGGCGTGCTCGGCAAGGGTGGGCGCGGCATCGTCGATCATTTCGACCTGCACGGGCGGGTCGATATCGAGGTCGGCACGATGAGCAAAGCCTTCGGCGCGGTCGGCGGCATCGTGGCGGGCAAGCAGGTGATCGTTGACTGGCTGCGCCAGCGCGGACGTCCGTTCCTGTTTTCGAGCGCCATGACCGTGCCAGATGCCGCCGCCTGTCTGGCAGCGGTCGATATCCTGGAAAGCTCGGACGAGCTGGTCAAGCGCCTGTGGGCGAACGCCGAATTCATGAAGCGCGAGATGCAGACGCTCGGCTTCGACATTGGACACAGCGAAACGCCGATCATCCCGGTGATGCTTGGCGAGGCGGCGGTGGCGCAGCAGTTCAGCCGGGCGCTGTTCGAAAACGGCGTGTTCGCGATGGCAATCGGCTTCCCGACCGTCGCCAAAGGCAAAGCACGCATTCGGGTGATGAATACTGCCGCGCACTCGCAGGACGATCTGGAGCAGGCGCTGGCGGCATTCGAATCGGTCGGCAAAACACTGGGTGTGATTCGCTAACATGGCAGCTATCCGCAATAAGGTCGTCCTCATCACCGGGGCAAATGGCGAAGTCGGACATGGGCTGATCGAGCAGTTGAGCGCGTCGGGCGAACACGACATCCTCGCGCTGGACGTGATGGAACTTGAGCCGTCGCTGCGCAGCAAGGTGCAGGCGACGCTGATCGGCGACATTCTCGACCAGGACTTGATCCAGCGCATTACCAGCCGTTACGAAATCAACACGATCTTTCACCTGGCGGCGATGCTCTCGACGCGCGCCGAATTCACGCCGGAAGCGGCACATCGCGTCAACGTCGAGGGGACGCTCAACCTGCTCAAGCTGGCGAGCGAACAGTCGCGCTCGCTCGGCTACCGGGTCAAGTTCCTATTCCCAAGCTCGATTGCGGTTTACGGGCTGCCAGACCTCGCCACGAAAGACGCCGCGCCGCCCGCTGGCGAAGAGGACTTCAACCAGCCGACGACCATGTACGGCTGCAACAAGCTCTACTGCGAGCATCTGGGGCGTTACTATGCCGACCATTACCGCCAGCTCGCCGCCGCGCCGGAACCGTACACGCTCGACTTCCGAGCGCTGCGCTTTCCCGGCTTGATCAGCGCGATTACGCTGCCGAGCGGCGGAACCAGCGACTACGCGCCGGAGATGATCCACGCCGCAGCCAGAGGCGAGCCGTATCACTGTTTCGTGCGCCCGGAAACGCGGATTGCATTCATGGCGATGCCGGACGCCATTCAGGCGCTGCTGAAACTGGCGGAAGCGCCGGTCGAGCGGCTGTCACGCCACGTTTACAACGTGACCAGCTTCAACCCGTCGGCGGCGGAGATTGCCGGAATTGTCGAAGGGGCATTCCCCACCGCGCAAATCGACTTCGTGCCCGACGTGCGCCGGCAGGCGATTGTCGATTCTTGGGCGGCGCAGGTAGACGACAGCGCCGCGCGCCGTGACTGGGGCTGGCAGCCGGACTACGATCTCGACTCGGCGTTCAAGGATTACCTCATTCCGACGATCCGCCGGCGCTATGCCTGATTCCGAATGACCTGATTCTGTAGGGGCGCACGGGGTGCGCCCTATTTGTATCCGCAAACCTATTCGGCATCCTCGTCAAAGCCGATGCTCTTGAGCACCCACTCGACAATAATGGCAGCGACACCCATGACGATACCGCCGAGCAGCGCCGAGCCGAAGCCATCGACCAGGAAACGCTCCGGCAGCAACGCCGCCGTCAGCATCAGCATCAGCGCGTTGATGACGAAGATGAACAAGCCCAGCGTGAGTATTACCAGCGGGCAGGTCAGCAGCTTGACGATGGGCTTGACGAAGGCGTTGATGATCCCGAACACCAGCGCGATCACCAGCAGCGTGCCGATTTCGTTGTCGGCGATGTGAATACCCGGAAGAATTGACGCCGTGATGTACAGCGCAACCGCGTTGATCACCAGACGGATGATGAAATTGCGAATGAGCATGTTCCCTCCCTAGAACCAGGCGATGCCGAGCGCGCGTGTGACCAGCGCCAGCCCCCAGCCGACAACCAGCCACAAGCCGAACTGTCCATGCAATCTGGCGGTACGCCCCATCGCCTGATGCAGCAGCGGGACATCCTCGCTCGCCCGAATGATGCCGATCAGCCGGCAGGCTTCGGGAGCCGTGACGAGCACCAGCAGGGTCGTCACCGGCATCACGCCGAGCAGGATGAGCGCGCCGATCATGACGTAGGCGCCGCCCACCAGAATTACATACTCAATACGTGCGCCACGCCTTCCGAGTTTCACCGCCAGCGTGCCTTTGTTGACGGCGCGGTCGGCGTCGAGGTCGCGGACGTTGTTGGCGTGCAGGATCGCCGCGACCATGAAGCCAATCGGCAGCCCGGCGACGACCGGCGTCCAGCTAAAATTGCGCGCCATGACGAAGTACGCGCCGAGCACCATCAACGGTCCCATGAAGATGAATACGGCGATTTCGCCCAAGCCGTTGTACGCCAGTGGGAATGGTCCCGCCGTGTAAGTGATCACCACCAGCACGCCGCCCAAGCCGATCCAGAACAGCAGCCAGCCAGTCTGTGTGAGCAGAAACAGCCCAATGATCACGGCGACGGCGACCGTCACGACCGCGCCGATCAGCACGTCGCGCGGCGTCAGCACCGCGTTCTTGATGATCATGCCCTGCCCCGCCGTCTTGTGCTCGTCTGCGCCGCGACGAAAGTCGAAATACTCGTTGATCAGGTTGGCGGCGATTTGCAGCAGCAGCGCGGCGATCAGCGACAGGACGAAGCGCACGAGGTCGAACACGCCGTCCTGAATGGCGATGACCGCCGCCAAGCCGAGCGGGGCGTAGGTCGCGGTCAGGGTGCGTGGGCGCGCCGCCTTGTACCACGCGGAGAGAGTTTCGTTGGACACCATTGAGAGCCTTTTGAACCGCCAAAACGCCAAGACATACATGATTATATCTTCTTGGCGCACTCGGCGTCCTGGCGGTTCAGGGATGTGGTTGGCTTTGAAAAGACTTCAGTCGAGCGCTTTCGCCATGTTGGCAATCGGCAGCGTCTCACCGTCGGGCATCGGCGCGTCGCCACGTCCCGTCACCTGATAACCCAGCGCGGCGTAAAGCGGTTCGCCGGGGAGCGTGGCGGCGAGTTCCATCCGGCGAAAACCCCGGCTGCGAGCGGCGTCTTCGCACATTTCGATGATGCGCCTGCCAATACCCCGCCGCGCCCAGCCAGGATGCACGAAAAATGCCCGTATCCGCGCCGCATCGCGCGCCGGGTCGAGCAGGTTGTCGTCGTCGGATTTCATCTGGTCACCGCCGAACAGCGTCTTGCGCTTGCTCCAGCCGCCGCAGCCGGCGTACTGGTCGCCATCGACGGCAGCGTAATAGGTCTCGTCGGCGATCAACTGAGTGTCAATGCCGAAGATGTGGATGATGGCGCTTTCGATCTGGTGGGGCGTGTAATAACCGACGCTCAGCGCCCGCACCGATTCGGGGATGAGCGCTTTCAGCGCCGGAATATCCTGTTCGGTCGCCAGCCGAATGATGACGGTCACGCTACTTCACGTCCTGCCATGCCGTGTAGACTTCGCTCTGCCCGCTGACCATCGCCCGGTACAGCGCGTCCTGATCGACCGGCAGGTTGAACACGCGCACGCCGACCGCGTTGTAGATGGCGTTGGCGATAGCGGGCGAGGTGTTGATCGACGGCAGCTCGCCGACACCCTTCGCGCCGAACGGTCCATCGGTGGTCTTGTGCTCGACCAGATGGCTGATGATCGCCGGCGTATGCTTGATGCTCGGCATCTTGTAGCGCGAAAACAGCGTCGACCAGGGCACGCCGTCCTCGACAATGAAGGCTTCGGTCAGCGCGTTGCCCAGCGCCATGACGATGCCGCCCTCGATCTGCCCCTGCGTTTGCAGCGGGTTGATCGCCCGCCCCACGTCCGCCGCCGAGATGATTTTGTGGACGGCGACTTCGCCGGTATTCAGGTCAACTGAGCACAGCGCGATCTGCGTCGCGTAGGAGAAGGCGAAGTGCATATCGCCGCCCGTGCCGAGCGGCTGGGTCTTCGGTCCGTAGTATTCCTGCCGGATTCGGGTATCCATGCCCTGCTTGTGCGCCTGCCGGATCACATCGCCGAACTTGACGGCTGTACCATTCTGCCGCGCCAAGCCTTCCTCGAAACGCACGTGCCCCGGCGGGCAGTCGAGTTCTTCGGCGACGACCTTGGTCAGCATCTCGCGCAGGTTGGCGGCGGCGATGCGCACGGCATTGCCGCTCATGTAGGTCTGGCGGCTGGCGGTGGTCGGTCCGCCGTTGGGCGTCAGATCGGTGTCGGAGAGCAGCACGCGCACCTGACTGAATGGCAAGCCCAATTCTTCGGCGGCGCATTGGGCGAGGACGGTGCTCAAGCCCTGCCCCATATCCGCCGACGACGTGCGCACCTCAACCGTGCCGTCCTCGAAGGCTTCGACCTCGGCGTCCGAGCGATCCGGCGCGCCGCCGCCCAAGCCGGTATTCTTGTAGGCGCAGGCGACGCCCCAGGCATACGCCTTGTCGTCCTCGCGCCATGACCAGCGGAAGCCGCCATTCAAGCCACCGCGCATGTCGCGCTCGCACAGGTCGAGCGTGTCGAGCAAGCCGACACTTTCGCGCAGAAGCTGTCCGGTCGCCGTCGTCACGCCGACTTTCTGCGCGTTGATACGCCGGAATTCGACCGGATCGATGCCCAATTCCTGCGCCACCATGTCCATGTTCTGCTCGACAGCGAAGGCGCTCTGGGTCACGCCGAAGCCGCGAAACGCGCCGCTCGGCGGATTGTTGGTATACATGGCGAAGCAGTCGATTTTGGCATGGGGTACGTTGTAGGGTCCGGTCGCGTGGGTCGTGGCGCGGGTCATCACCTTGTCGCTCAGGCTGGCATACGCGCCGCCGTCGCCGTACAGCTCGGCTTCGACCGCCGTCAGCCGTCCGTCGCGCTTCGCCCCGGTCTTGATGCGGATCACAGTCGCGTGGCGCTTGGGATGGAACAGCAGCGATTCCTGCCGGGTGTAGAGCATCTTGACCGGGCGATTGGTGACCGTCGCCAGCAGCGCGACGTGAATCTGCCCGGCGATGTCTTCCTTGCCGCCGAACCCACCGCCGATCAGACAGCCTTTCACGCGCACGGCATCTTCCGGCAGATTCATGGCGTTGGCGATCTGGCTGCGATCCTGATAGGGAATCTGCGAGCCGACGTAAATCGTCAGCTTCTCGTGATCGGCGTCGTAGCCTGCCGGGATGCCGATGGCGCATTCCGGCTCCAGAAACGCGTGCTCGGTGGTGGCGGTGTGATACGTCCGCTCGACAATCACGTCGGCTTCGGCGAACCCCTGTGCGATGTCGCCGTGCCGGACTTTGATGTGCTTGAGCAGGTTGCCGTCTTCGCGCCCGTCGTGAACCAGCGGCGCGTCCGGCTGATGCGCATAGACCGGATCGCCAACGACTGGCAGCGGCTCATATTCGACTTCGATCAGATCGAGCGCCTGATTAGCGATCTCCTGTGTGTCGGCAGCGACGATGGCGACCGGATCACCCATGTAGCGCACCTTGTCGCCCGCCAGGACGGGCCAGTCGAGATGCACCAAGCCGTGAATGTTCTCGCCGGGCACGTCTTTGTAGGTCAGCACAGCATGGACGCCGGGCAGGGCTTTCGCCGCGCTGGTGTCGATGCTCAACACCTTCGCGTGCGGATAACGCGAACGGAGCGTCCGGGCGAACAGCATCCCCGCGAACGTATAATCGTCGGTGTATTTGGCGCGCCCGGTGACGCGATCCACGCTGTCCTGAACCTTCTCGTTGTGCCCGACCGACTTCAGCGGCTCGATCACGACCGGCTCGTTGACCGGAAGCTTCGCCGCGCCTCGCTTCACCGCCGCCGCCGACCGGATGGCGTTGATCACGCTGGTGTAGCCGGTGCAGCGGCAGTACGTGTCCTTGAGCGCCACCTTGATGTCGTGATCGTCGGGATCGGGACACCGGTCGATCAGTGCCGCTGCGTTCATGATCAATCCGGCAGTGCAAAAGCCACACTGCACCGCGCCATGTTCGATGAACGATTCCTGAAGCGGGTGAAGCTGATCGCCATGCGCCAGCCCCTCGATGGTCAGGATGCTGCACCCCTGCGCCTTGAACGCCGGGTAGACACACGAATCGACGGGCGTGCCGTCGATATGCACCGTGCAGATGCCGCACTCGGCTTCGTTGCAGCCGATCTTCGTGCCGGTCAAGCTGAGGTCGTAGCGCAGGACTTCCGCCAGCGTCCGCGACTGCGGCACGTCGAGGGTATGCGATACTCCATTGACGGTCAGTTTTAGCTCTGCCATAACACCCTCACCTCATCACCAGCTCATGCGCCTTTCGGCGCGGCGTTTCGGGGGTTAGCTGTTCTCGGCTTCCTTTGCTTTCCCATAAAACTCGTCCAGATACGCCTGCGCCTGAACGGCTTCGTGCAGCACCACGTCGGCAATCTGGCGCAGCGTTTCGAGATTCTTCAGCACGTAACCATCCGTCTGCTTCAAATCTTCGCTCAGCAGCAGCGCGCCGCCGTGAATCACCGAAAGCATCCCGAACAGATCATGTTCCAGGACTTTCAAGGCTTCGTCGGGGTTTTGTCGCAGCAGATTTCTGAGAGTTTCACCATCGGTTAACGCCATAAGTTTATCCTAACCCAACGCCTTCGGCGTGCGCGACGCCCGTCCGGGCGCGTTCGACCGCCAACGGCAGCGTCTTACGCAGCAAAGTGCCGATCATGTGCTGCCGGTATTCGCCGGTCGCGCGGTATTTGCTGGTGCGCGGCTTAAGCGACTCGTGCGCCGCCCCGACCGCCCGCTCCAGGGCGGCGTCATCTGCCGGCTGCCCGCGCAGGGAGGCGCTCACCGCTTCCGCCAGAATCGGCGTCGGCGCGACCGGCGCGATACTGATTCGCGCATCCTCATAATACGCCCGATCTTGGCTCAGCCGAACCCACACGGCACAGCCAAGTACCGGCAGCGCTACGCCCTGCGGGCGCATGATGCGGTGGAAAGCCGTCGCTTCGCGCCCGGTGCACAGCCGGAAGCGAAAGGCGACCAGCACATCGTGACGCGAATCGAGAGCCGAGATGCCGGGTCCCTTGAACAGCTTCGCCAGCGGCAGCCACTCACGCCGACCGTCGCCCCAGGCGACATCGGCTTCGGCGTCGAGCGCCATCAGCGAGGTCGTGCCGTCGCCCGCTGGGAGCGCGTGGGCGACATTGCCCCCCAGTGTAGCGACGTTACGCACCTGCGGTCCGCCGACCACGCCGCAGCTTTCGACCAGACAGGTTGCCTGCGCTTCGAGCAGCGAGGACTGCGTGATAACGGTATGAGTCACCGCCGCGCCAATCGTGCAGACACCATCGGATTCGACGATGCGGGTCATCTCGCCGACGCGCGTCAGATCGACCAGCGCGTCCAGCCTGTGCGGCGTCTCGGCGTACTGAAGGTCGATCATCAAATCCGTTCCCCCGGCGATGATGCGCGCATTCCCGGCGTGCTCCGCCAGCAGCCGCAGCGCTTCCTCCACCGTCGAAGGCGTATAGTAATGCTTCCAGATATCCATAAGATTTCACCCTACCTCAGTTTAGCGTAAGGATGCTGTTGGAACAAGACGCCGAAGGCGCTATAGTTATGGGCAAAGATGAACAAAAGCGGCGCGTGCGTTTGGTGAAAATCGCCAAATCAAAGCGCGTCTTTCTGTTGTAGATTAAGAACCTGTTTTTGGATAGAAATGATTGCATGAATCGCAAACTGACACTCTCCCGCGGCGACCTGATAGTCGCCCTCGCCCCCATCGTCGCCGTGCTGCTGGCGTTCGTCGCTGGCGCGGTCTTGCTGCTCATCCTCGGTGCTGATCCTATCAAAGCCTACGCAACGATGATCGACGGCGCATTCGGCAACCAGGCGAGCCTGTTCCGCACGCTGACGCGCGCCACGCCCCTGCTGATCATCGCCATCGGCATCTGCATCGCCTTTCGCGGCGGCGTCATCAACATCGGCGCGGAAGGACAGGTGTTCATCGGCGCGATTTCCGCAGCGGCATTCGCGCTGGCAGCCGGCAATACGCTGCCGCCGCTGCTGTTCGCGCTGCTCACGCTGATCGTCGGGTTTGTGGCAGGCGCTGCCTGGGGCGCAATTCCCGGCTTCCTCAAAGCACGCTTCGACGTGAACGAAATCCTCAGCACGGTGATGATGAACGAGATCGCGACGCAGGTATTGCTGTATATGCTGAGCGGTCCAATGCTCGACCCGGATCAAATTGCCGCAGGGACGCGCGTGCCGCAGTCGGCGCAGGTTCCCGAAGGCACATGGCTGGCGCGGCTCGCGCCGCCATCCCAGCTCAACGTCGGGCTGTTCGTCGGGCTAGCAATGGCGGTCGTTGTCTACGTGCTGCTGTGGCGCACGACGATTGGCTATAAAATCCGCGCCGTCGGGCTGAACAAGGCGGCGTCGCGCTATGCCGGCATTTCGGTGCGGCGCTACGTCCTGCTGGCGCTGACGCTGAGCGGCGGGCTGGCGGGTTTGGCGGGCGCAACCGAACTGACCGGTATCAGCCACCGCATGGTCGAAGGCTTTGCCGTCGGCTATGGCTTCTCCGGCATCGTGGTCGCGCTGTTCGGGCGGCTGCACCCGCTGGGCGCGATCCCGTCGGCGTTCCTGTTCGGCGCGCTGCTGGTCGGCGCAGACAAGATGCAGCGCACGCTGCAGGTTCCAGCGGCGACCGTGACGACATTGCAGGGCTTGATCGTGGTGTTCGTGGTCAGCAGCGACTTTTTCATCCGCCGCTACACCGCCCGACGCCAGGCACGCGAGGCTACCCCCACCCCAACGACACCCAGCGTTCAGCAGTCCGCGCCGGAGGCAGCCGTATGAGCTTCGCACAGGTACTCGCCGAAGTCCTGCCGCTGACCTGGCTGTTCGCCGCGCCGTTCCTGTTCGCGGCACTGGGAGAACTATTCGTGCAGCGGTCGGGCGTGCTCAACCTCGGCGTCGAAGGTATGATGCTGATGGGCGCGTTCATCGCCATCTACGTGGTCTCGCCACAAGGACTGGGCGCTCCACCGCTGGTGGGGCTGCTGGCGGCGGCGCTGGTCGGCGCGGTGATGGGGCTGGCAATGGCGGTTGTCAGCGTAACGCTGCAAGCCGAGCAAGGGATCAGCGGGATTGGCTTCACACTGTTCGGGCTGGGGCTGTCCAGCCTGTTGTTCCGGCTGCTGGTCGGCGGCGTGATCACGGCGCAGGGCGCAGGCTTTTTGCCGCTTCACATCCCGGTCTTGAGCGACCTGCCGGTCGTGGGCGATATCTTCTTCAAGCAGAACCTCCTGACTTATGCCGCCTTCGCGCTCGTACCGATCTCGGCATGGGTGCTCAATCGCACGAAATGGGGGCTGCAAATCCGAGCAGTCGGGCAGAACCCCGCTGCCGCCGACTCGATGGGGATCAGCGTGGTGCGCGTGCGCTACGCGACGGTGATCTTCGGCGGGATGATGGCAGGCATCGCCGGCGCGACGCTGTCCATCGCGGTCACGTCGGTGTTTCAGGAGAACATGACGCGCGGGGATGGCTTCATCGCCGTCGCGCTGGTCTATTTCGGCGCGTGGTCGCCCGTGCGCGTGATGCTCGGCGCGCTGCTGTTCAGTATCGCCAATAACCTGCAAATCTGGGCGCAGATGCTGAATTTGCAGATTGCCGGGTCGGCAATTCCGCCCAACCTGCTGATCATGGTGCCCTACATCCTGACCATCGCCGTGCTGGTGTTCGCGCGCCAGCGCAAGCGTTCCGAACCTGCCGCGCTGACGAAGCCCTTCCGGCGCGGCGAGAACTGACGAAGTTGAAAGTAAGTACAGTTAAAAGCAGGAAAAGTAAAAGACTGGCAACTGACGGTTGTTCTAATTTTCAACTTTTAACTGATTTTACTGGCTTTACTGACATTAGGTCACGGTCGATACCCGAAACCGTCGGGTGTCGTTGCGAAAGATACGGAGGAAACGCGATGAAGAAATATCTATTGTCTGCAGTGCTGCTGGTGTTGGTATTGAGCGTAGGCGTCGTGAGCGCGCAGGATGCGCCGTTCAAGGTGGCGATGGTCTTCCCCAGCACCATCACCGACCTGAGCTGGAGCCAGGCGATGTACGAAGCTTTCGTCTCGATTCAGGAAGAAATGGGCGGCGAAAGCGCGCTGGAAATCGCCTATACCGAGAACATGTTCGACGTGACCGCCGCCGAGCAGGCGCTGCGCGACTACGCCGACGATGGGTATAACCTGATCATCGCGCACGGCACGCAGTACGGCTCGCAGATGTTCAGCGTCGCGGCGGACTACCCAGAAACGTCGTTCGCATGGGGCACCGCGACTGACACCGGCGAAGAAGAAGGCTTGAGCAATGTCTTCGCGTACGAGGCAGCAGCCGAAGAAGGCGCTTATGTCGAAGGCGTGATGGCGGCGATGATGAGCGAGACCGGCATCATCGGCATCATCGGACCGATTCCGGCGGGCGACGCACTGTTCTATGACAACGGCTTCACCCAGGGCGTGCTGGCGACCAACCCGGACGCGCAGGTGCTGATCGCCTACACCGGCGGGTTCGGCATGACGACTGAAGCGACCGCGATTGCCCAGAGTCAGATCGCCGCCGGCGCGGACGTGCTGACCGGTTCTTCGCAGCAGGTCGTCGGCGCGATTGACGCCATCGCCAATGAAGGCGGCTACTGGTTCGCCACGCAGTGGGATCAGAGCGAGCAGTGGCCCGATACGGTCGTCGTCTCGCAGGTGTACGACTGGAAGCCGTCGCTGCAGGATATGATCGACAAGATCAAGTCGGGCACGCTCGGCGGTACGGTCTACACCCTGACGCTGGAAAACGAGGGGCAGGTCTTCGTCTATGGGCAGGTCGAAATTCCTGAAGACGTGAAGGCAGCCGCCGACGCCGCCATCGAGGGCATCATCAGTGGCGACATTGTCGTGCAGGCGGTGATGGAAGAAGCGACACCCGAAGCATCGTCGTAATTGTGAATTTGGTAGGGGCACGATATATCGTGCCCCTACGGACGAGGTGTTATGACAGCCACCCTTCCCTCCGGTCACAAGCGCATCGACTATATGGAGATGCGCCGCATCAGCAAGCGGTTTCCGGGCGTCCTCGCCAATGATAATGTCACGTTCGACACCAAAGCCGGCGAGATTCACGCGCTGCTGGGCGAAAACGGCGCGGGCAAATCCACGCTGATGAAAATTCTGTACGGCATGTATAAGCCAGACGCGGGCGAAATCCTGCTGGACGGCGAGCCGACCGTGTTTCATTCCCCGGCGGACGCGCTGACACGCAACATCGGCATGATCCACCAGCATTTCATGCTCGTGCAAACGCTGACGGTCGCCGAAAATATCGCGCTCGGCTTGAAGGCGGGCGGGCTGGTACTCGACCTTGACAGCGTGCGCGAGCGGCTGCTCAAGCTGGCGAGCGTCTACGGTCTGAAGGTCAACCCGGACGCCTACATCTGGCAGTTGTCGGTCGGCGAGCAGCAGCGCGTCGAGATCATCAAAGCGCTCTATCATGGCGGCGCGCTGGTGATCCTCGACGAGCCAACCGCCGTACTGACGCCGCAGGAATGCAGCGAGCTGTTCGTCACGCTCAAGGAGATGCGGGCGCAGGGGCACGCGCTGATCTTCATCTCGCACAAGCTCCACGAAGTACAGGAACTGAGCGACCGTGTCACCGTCATGCGCGACGGGCGCGTGATCGACACGACGCCGAACATCGACCTCGACCGGCGTAAGCTGGCGCGCATGATGGTCGGGCGCGACGTGGTGTTCCAGCCGGAACGTCCCGCTGTGACCGTCGGCGCGGTCAAACTGTCGGTACGCGACCTCAGGGCGGACAACGATCAGGATTTACCGGCGCTGCAAGGGGTCTCGCTCGACGTGCGCGCCGGCGAGATCGTCGGCTTGGCGGGCGTTTCGGGCAACGGGCAGCGCGAGCTTGCCGAAGCAATCGCCGGGCTGCGCCGTCCTACCAGCGGCGACGTTTCGATCAACGGACAGTCGGTGACGCATACCTCGGTCGCCGCCCGGCTGCGCGCCGGGCTATCCTACGTCCCCGAAGAACGCAATCGCGACGGCATCATCGGCACGTTCTCGGTTGCCGAAAATGCCATCCTGCAAAACACGAGCCAATACGCGCACGGGCGCATCTTCTTCAACTTCGGCGACATCAACCGCCACGCCAGCGAGCTGGTGCGCCGTTACAACATCAAGACGCCCAGCACGCAGACGCCGACTAAAAATCTGTCCGGCGGCAACATGCAGAAGCTGATCCTCGCCCGCGAGCTATCACGCAAGCCCGCCGTGCTGATCGCGTCGCAGCCGACGCGCGGCGTGGACATCAGCGCGACCGAGTACATCCAGCACGTGCTGATCGAGCAGCGCAGCGCGGGAGTCGCCATCCTGTTGATTTCCGCAGATTTGGATGAGATTCTGGCGCTCTCCGACCGGATCGCCGTCATATACGAGGGAAAGATCGTCGGAATCGTCGACCGCGCAGACGCCGATGTGGAAACGCTCGGAATGATGATGGCGGGCGTCCATGCCTGACCGTTTCAGCCCGGCGTGACCGCGTGCAATCACGCAGACGTAATTGCCATCACCTGCTCGAACAGCGTGCCGTTGGTCGCAACCGCTTCACCGGCGTAGATCGTCGCCTTGCCCTGCCAGTCGGTGAACGTGCCGCCGGCTTCTTCCATGATGACCCCGAACGGCGCGCAGTCCCACACCGCCATCTTCGGGTCGAGCATGATTTCGGCGCGTCCGGTCGCCACCAGCAGATACCCGTACGAATCGCCCCACGTCCGCTGGATGTAGGTCGAGTCGATCAGCTTCTGCCACGCGGCGGTTTTATCGCCGTAGCCCTTCACGTCGCTCATCAACAGCACCGAATCCGCCAGGCTGCCGACGGACGAGACGCGCGCCCGCCGCCCGTTCCAGAAGCAGCCCAGCCCGCGCGCGGCGTAGACCGTCTCGTTGAGCGCCGGGAAGTGCGCCACGCCCACCAGCACGCGGTCGCCTTCGACCAGCGCCAGCAGGCTGCCGTAGAGCGGCACGCCCGCCGCAAATGACTTTGTGCCGTCGATTGGGTCGATGATCCACGACAAGCCGCTGGAGCCGGGCTGCTCACCGTATTCCTCACCGATAATGCCATGATCCGGGAAGCGCGTACCAATCAGACTGCGCAGGCGTTCTTCAGCGCTGCGGTCGGCAATCGTGACCGGCGTATTGTCGCTCTTGCGCTCGACGGCGACGCCCGTCTGAAAATAGCCGAGCGTAATGCGTCCCGCCTGCCAGGAAGCATCGAGCGCGAAATCGAGCAAGGGTTGCAGGTTCATGTATCCTCGTGTTGGTTGACATCGCAGGGACGGGTTTGAAACCCGCCCCTACACACGTTGCTGTTAGTCTGGCTCCACCGACCGCACCAGTTCCAGCGGCTCTTTGACGTGGACGACCGGGATGCTCGGTCCGTGCGTCGGCGCTGCCCAGCGCACCGCATTGGCGATCACGTGCCGGATCTCCTTCTGGTAGAAGATCGGGTAGGTCTCGTGACCGGGGCGGAAGTAGAACACCTTGCCCTGCCCGCGATAGTAGGCGCAGCCGCTGCGGAAGACCTCACCGCCTTCAAACCAGCTCACGAACACCAGCGAGTCCGGCTCCGGGATACCGAACGGCTCGCCATACATTTCGGCGTGCGGAATTTCGAAATAGTCGCCCAGCCCATCAGCTATCGGGTGCGCCGGGTTGACCACCCAGATACGTTCCTTCTCGCCAATTTCGCGCCACTTCAGGTTACAGTTTGTGCCCATCAACGCCTTGAAGATTTTCGAGTGATGACCCGAATGCAGCACGATCAAGCCCATGCCGCTCAGGACACGCTCCTGCACCTTCTTGACTACTTCGTCTTTCACCTCGCCGTGCGCCATGTGCCCCCACCACAGCATGACGTCGGTGCTGGCGAGCACTTCGTCGGTCAAGCCGTGTTCCGGCTCGTCGAGCGTTGCCGTGCGCACGTCGGTGAAGCCGTGCTCGCGCAGCCCGTCGGTGATCACCGTATGGATGCCGTCAGGATACACCTTGATGATCCGTTCGTTGTGCTTCTCGTGACGAAATTCGTTCCAGACGGTAATTCGCATAATATGCCTCAGTGTGCCTGCGCAATAGCAGTCTCCGGTATAGGTTCGGGGGATGCCACCGTACTTCCGAGCGCGACATAGCGCTCCTGCTCGGCGGCGTCATGCACGGCGTGCATGATGTCGAGGACGTGATAGGTCAGATCGCCACCGGCGCGCGCCGTCTTCCCGTCGCGCAGCGCCCGCGCCATGTCGGCGAGTCCCAGCCCCCGGCTGTTGGACTCGAACGGGCGCGTAATCGGCACGTCTTCCCAGTCGGAGTGACCGGGCTTGTAGATGCGCACCGGTCCGCCGAAGGTGTTCGGATCGGGCACGCTGAGCGTGCCGTCCGAGCCGTAAATTTCGATGAACGGCAGGTTAGCGCGCCAAACGTCGAAGCTCATGATGATCGTACCGATCGCGCCGCTGGCGAAGTGCAGCAGCCCGCTGACGTGCGTCGGCACTTCGACCTTGATCAGCCTGCCGTATTTCTTCGGGCTGGTGATCGTGCGCGTGGGGAACGTGATACGCGTTGCCCCGCTGACCCCGGCGACCGGACCCACCAGCGCGACCAGCGCCGTCAGGTAGTATGGTCCCATATCGAACATGGGACCGCCGCCCACCTGATAATAGAATTCCGGGTCTGGATGCCAGCTTTCGTGCCCGTGGCCCATCATGAACGCCGTCGCCGCGACCGGCTCGCCAATCGCGCCCTCGTCGATCAACTGTAGACAGGTCTGGATGCCCGCGCCGAGGAAGGTATCAGGCGCGCCGCCGACCAGCAAGCCCTTCGACTTCGCCAGCGCCAGCATCTCACGCGCGTCCTCGCGCCGGATCGTCAGCGGCTTTTCGTTGTAGACGCTCTTGCCCGCGCTGAGCGCCGCCATCCCAATATCGGCGTGCGCCTGCGGGGTCGTCAGGTTCAGCACGATTTCGATCTCAGGATCAGCCAGTAGCGCGTCGAGCATACACACCTTTGGAATGCCGTACTCGTCCGCCCGCTCCTGTGCTCGCTCCCTGACCAGATCGGCGCAGGCGACGATTTCGATGTTGCCGAAGCGGGGCGCGTGTTTCAGATAAATACCGCTGATCGCGCCGCAGCCGACTAAACCGACCTTAACCTTGTCGAGTGCTTCCATATCTGTCCCTCACCGGGTCGCCCAGAGCAGCCCTCGCTTTACGATCTCACGCGCTTCCGGCACGTCAAAATCGACAGCCTGATGTCCAAGCGAGCAGTAGAAGACTCTACCGCTGCCGTAATGCCGCTTCCATACCACCGGCATCACCGTGCCGGCGATCCAGCTCGCGTGTTCGCCACTGAATGTCGTCGTCGCCAACACGTCGTTAGACGGGTCAACATGCATGTAGTACTGTTCCGAGTGCATGTTGAAATTGCTCAGCCCAGCCGTGATCGGGTCGTCGTGATTGGTGATATTCACGCGGTAGTCGATGATGTTGCCGGGGTGCGCCACCCACTGCCCGCCGACCATAAACTGGTATTCGGTGTTATTGCGGAAGGAATCCGCCATGCCGCCGTGCCAGCCGCCAATGCCAACACCACTTTTCACCGCCGCCAGCAGCCCTTTTTCCTGGTCGCCCGTGAGCGTGGACATGGTGTAGACCGGCACGACGAGGTCGAGCGCGGCGATTTTGTCATAGTCGAGCAGTGTATCGAGCGTATCACTCACTTCGACCGCATAGCCCTCGGACGTAAGGATGCCGGCAAACAACTCGGCGGTTTGCTTCGGCTGGTGACCTTCCCATCCGCCCCAGATAAACAATGCAGATTTCATGATATTCCATCCATGTGACGCAGCGTAGACACGCGGCAGCCGAAAGCGTCCCGGCAGCCGCCCGCAACAAGTTTAACATGTTCGCAATATTCAGCCACAAAGCTTAAAGAAGCTGACGTGTCATTCGGGGCAATGTGGAGAGCCGTGGACGAGGTGAATTCAGGGAAGTGCCGGCGCGGGCTTGAGCGGCAGCGTGAAGGTGAAGGTCACGCCCTGCGCCGGGTCGCTCTCCACCCAGATTTTGCCGCCGTGCGCCTCGACAAAGCCGCGCGTGATCGCCAGACCCAGCCCTGCCCCGCGATGCCCGTCCTGCGAACGGGAACGCGACGCCTCTTCGCGGTAGAAGCGGGT
This sequence comes from Anaerolineae bacterium, assembly GCA_020848855.1. The sequence goes on from JADLHH010000181.1 coordinate 16,473, forward strand.
GAACACCTGTGACAGGTCGAGCGCCACCATACCCGCGCCGTTGTTTTGCACCGAGACGCGCACCGAGTCGCGGTCGCGCTGCGCGCGCAGGGTGATTTGCCCACCTTCCGGCGTGTAGCGCAGGGCATTGTCAAGCAGATTGCTCAGCACGCGCTGGATTTTGTCCGGGGCGATGTAAACCAGATCGACCTTCGGATCGAGTTCTCCGTTCACCGTGATCCCCTGCTGACGGGCGCGAACGCGAATACTACCCAGCGAGTCCGAGATCAGGTCACGCAGCGAAATTATCTGATAGTCGAGCTTGATGTGCCCGGCGTCCAACTGCGCCAGTTCAAGCAGGTTGTCGATCAGCCGGGTCATGTTCTGAACTTCGAGTTCCATATTGTGCAGGTAGCGGGCGGTGGTCGCGGGATCGGTCACAACGCCGTCGATCATGGCTTCGATCATTGCGCGGATCGCCGTGACCGGGGTGCGCAGGTCGTGGGACGACCACGCAATCAGGTCGCGTCGCTGCTGATCGAGGCGGTGCTTCTCTTCATCGACCTGCTGCAAACTGGTCACCATGTCGTTGAAGCGGCGGGCGAATTCCGCCAGCTCGTCGTTGCCCTCGACGCGCAGGCGGGTTTCGAGCTTCCCCTGCGCGATCTGTTCCGCCGCCTTCGCCATCTCGCGGATGCTCTCGGTGAGCGCGCTCGACACGAAAAATCCGAAAATCAGCGCGATCACGCCGGCGAACACCAGCAGCGCCCCGGTGACCGCGAGGTCGTACTCGTTGATGAACATCAACTGCGCCGACACCCACACGTTCAGGAAGATCAGGGCGACCGTCAGGAACATCGTCACCAGCAGCGCCCAGCGCAGGCTGCGCAAGTAGCGCACCAGCCGCAGCCGGTAGGCGGTGTACGCTCCGCTGATGGACAGCACGGCGATCACCATCATCAGCAGGAGCAGCGTGCCTAGTTCGGGGTGCATACGACTTCTCCACGGCGTCCGGCGGCGTCAGCCGATGCGGGCGCTCGTTCAGGGTTCAAATTTGTAGCCGACCCCCCACACCGTCTGGATGTAGCCCGGCTCGCCGGGGTTTGCCTCGATTTTTTCGCGCAGGCGGCGGATATGAACCGTGACGGTGCTTTCGTCGCCGTAAAACTCATAGCCCCAAATCTGGTCGAGGAGCTGGGTGCGCGTGAACACCTGTCGCGGGTGACGCGCCAGAAACAGCAGCAGGTCGAATTCCTTGGCGGTGAGCACGACCGACGCGCCGCGCACATGTACTTCGTGGCTGAGCGGGTCGATGCTCAGTTCCGCGAACGCGATTGGTTTTTCGTCGACATCCGCCGCCGCGCCGCCCGTGCGACGTAAGACCGCCTTCACCCGCGCAACCAGTTCGCGCGGGCTGAACGGCTTGACCACGTAGTCGTCCGCGCCAAGCTCGAATCCGGCGATCCGGTCAAGCTCGCTCGTGCGCGCCGTCAGCAGAATGACCGGGGTATTGTTGTTCGCGGTCGGCGTCGAAAGCCTGCCGCTGCCACGCAAAGCGCGCGTGATGGCAAAGCCATCCACGCCCGGCAGCATGATATCCAGCACGACCAGATCGGGCGTCCGGGATTGCAGGTAAGCGAGCGCTTCGGTTCCCGTCCCGGCTTCGTCTACGTGAAACCCGGCGTGCTCCAGGTATTGACGCACGACTTCGCGCACGGTCATTTCGTCGTCGACCACCAGGATAGTCGTCTGTTTTGTCATAACTGGAGATTATAGCCAGAATGATTGTGGAATGATTACGGGAAACAGATACAGCTTATCTGTAGGGAGCGTAACGCATTACGCCCCCAATCACGACATCACTAGTTTTCGCCCAGATACGCCTTGCGCACCATATCGTTCTTCATGAGGACTTTCGCGTCGTCCTGCAGCACGATTTCGCCGGTTTGCAGCACGTAGCCGCGATTGGCGACTTCCAGCGCCATCAGCGCGTTCTGTTCGACCAGCAGAATTGTCTTGCCTTCAGCATTGATGCGCTTGATGATCTCGAAGATCGCCTCGACCAGCACCGGCGCCAGCCCCATCGACGGCTCATCAAGCAGCAGCACGTCGGGGTCTGCCATCATGGCGCGCGCCATCGCCAGCATCTGCTGCTCGCCGCCTGAGAGCGTGCCGCCCTTCTGGGAAATGCGCTCCTTGAGACGCGGAAACATGGCGAAGGCGCGCTCCATGCGAGCGTGAATTTCACTTCGGCTGTCGACGTTCCACGCGCCGATTTCCAGATTTTCCTGCACAGTCAGCAGCGGGAAAATGCGCCGCCCTTCCGGTACGTGCCCGATACCCCGCAGCGTGATCTCGTGCGCCTTCATGCCGTTGATCACCTGCCCCTTGAGGCGCACACTGCCGCGCTTGGGACGCACAATGCCGCTGATCGTCCGCAGTGTGGTACTTTTGCCCGCGCCGTTCGCGCCGACCAGGGTGACGACTTCGCCCTTGTTGACGGTGACGTTAATACCCTTGAGGGCGTGAATCTGCCCGTAGTAGGTATGCAGATTGTCCAATTCCAGCAGCGTTGTCGCGGTCATGATGCGATTTCCCCTTCCGTGCCCAGCGCCCGGCGACCGAGATAGGCTTCGACCACGCGGGTATTGCTGCGAATCGCTTCGGGGTCGCCCTCGGCAATCTTCTCGCCGTAGTCCAGCACGCTGATATGCTCGCTGATGCCCATGACGACGCGCATGTCATGCTCGATCAGAACGACGGTCACCCCAAGCTCGCTCCGAATCCTGCGGAAAAGCGCCATCGCGGCTTCGCTCTCGTTCGGGTTCATGCCCGCCGTCGGCTCGTCCAGCAGAATGAGCTTTGGATCGCTGGCGAGCGCCCGCGCGATCTCGACGCGCCGCTGATCGCCATAAGGCAGGTTGCGGCTGACTTCGTCGCCCTTGCCGCCCAGCCCGACGAACTGAAGCAGTTCGCGCGAGCGGGTGCGAACCTGGTCTTCCTGATGCCGAAAGCTCGGCGGACGAAACACGGTCTGCCACAGCGAGACGTTCAGGCGCGAATGCATCCCGACCATCACGTTTTCCAGAACGGTCATGTTGGAAAACAGACGGATGCTCTGGAACGTCCGCGCGATACCCGCCGCGTTCACTTGATCCGGTCGCAGCCCGATGAGCGTGCGCCCGTTGAAATTGATTTCGCCAACATCCGGCTTATAGATGCCGGTCAGCAGGTTGAAGAACGTGGTTTTGCCCGCGCCGTTCGGTCCGATGATCGAACTGATGCTGTTCTCCTGAATGCCGATGCTGACATCGCGCACCGCGCGGATGCCGCCGAAGGATTTGCTGAGATTCTTGACTTCCAGCAGCATGATGCCCTACCCTTCGTGGCTGTGGCGCGGGTCGATTTCAGAAGCGATCACCGGTTCATCCAGCCGCGCGATCTCGTCCGGCTGCGCGTGCTCGCGCATTTCCATCTTGCGGCGCGCCTCAGGCATCAAACCCGCCGGGCGGAAGATGGTCATGACGATCAGCAGGATGCCGAAGACGAAGCGCTGGTATTTTGCCGGCTCAAGCTGCGAGGGCCAGTCGCGCAGGTGAAAATTGATGATCGGCACCACGTAGTCGATATTGCGCAGCGCGTTGACCTGAAGCGAGAAGTTAGTCAGGATTTGCAGGTTGAGCAGCGTGACGATCATCGCGCCCAGGATGACCCCTTTAATGCCGCCCAGCCCGCCGACGATCACCATCGCCAGGATGCTGATCGACTGAATCAAACTGAAGCTCTCCGGGCTGACAAATGTCTGCTTGGCGGCGTACAGCACGCCGATTGCCCCGGCGAATGCCGCGCCGGAAGCGAACGCCAGCAGCTTCATGCGCACCAGCGGAACGCCCATCGCAATCGCGGCGACTTCGTCCTCGCGGATCGCCGTCCAGGCGCGCCCAACCGGCGAGTCGTCCAGCAGCCGCGCAACCAGAATGATGACTGCCAGCAGGACGATAGCGATGAAATAAAACAGAAGCTGCTGCGCCACCGGCTGAGCATTCGGTATATTGATGTCGAGTGCAGTCGCGGTTGAGGTCGTGAAATTCACGAGAAAGTCGGGGAGCGGCGGTCGCAGCACGCCGGAAAGCCCCTGCGCGCCGTTGGTCAGGTTGAACGGCTGGTCAAGGTTGCGCGCCAGCACGCGAATCATCTCGCCGAAGCCCAGCGTCACGATCGCCAGGTAGTCGCCACGCAGGCGCAGCACCGGCAAACCCAGCAGAATACCGACACCGCCGGCGACGAGGATAGCGATCACGATGAAGATGTAAAACGCCCACGCCGGGACGATCAGCCCGCCCAGCATAAAAACGGTCTCCACGTTGGTCGATGTGAACATCGCCCACGTATACGCGCCGACAGCGAAAAAGGCGATGTACCCGAGGTCGAGCAAACCGGCAAAGCCGACGACGATGTTCAAGCCGAGTGCAAGCCCGGAGAAAATCGCAATCTGGATCGACAATTCCAGATACTGACCGTCGTAAATGCCCAGCAGCGGCATCACGACGATGATCAGCAGCAGCAGGAATGACGTTTTGGCGCGCCTCGAAAGCGGCGACGCCAGAATCACGAACGGCGACAGGATGAACGGCGGGAACGCGAGCGTGCTCCACAGTGGGAATAACAGGTTCCCGCGATCCAGGCTGACGAGGATGATCAGGGCAATCGCAATGTAGCCGACGATCAATGCGCCGGCGATACGGGGCTGGCGTATCCAACTGCGGAAGGACATGCGCGCTTCAGCAGTCGGAGCAGGAAGAGGCATATTCGTCGCCATGACTCACACCTTCTCGTCTACGCGCTCGCCGAGCAGACCGCCGGGACGGAATATCAGGATCAGGATGAGAATCGCGAACACGAAAATATCCGTCCACCGCTGACCGAGCGCCGGGAAGTAGACCAGCACGCCGTTGAGGAACGCTTCGAGCATCCCGATCGTCAAACCACCGAGCAGCGCGCCGGTCACATTGCCGATACCCCCCAGCACGGCAGCCGTGAACGCCTTCACGCCGGGGATGAAGCCGACGTAGGGGGTGATCGTGCCGGCATTCAGACCGAACAGCGCACCCGCCGCGCCGCCGAACGCCCCGCCGATGAAGAACGTCAGCGAGATCATCAGGTTGACGTTGATACCCATCAACCCGGCAGTAAGCTGATCCTGCGAGACGGCGCGAATGCCCCGCCCCAGCTTGGTGCCGTTGACGAACCAGTTGAGCGCAACCAGCGTGATCACCGCGCCGATCACCATGATGACCGATGTCGGTTTGACATTGACGGTCGTGCTGCCAAAGACCACCGGGATGTTCGTGGTCAGCCAGGGAAGCTCGTTTTTCGGATAGGTCAGGTTGAAGTCGTTACGCGTCATCGCTTCGAAGGCGCGCACGACATCGATCAGAAAGAACGACACACCGATTGCCGAAATGAGCGGCACGAGCCGCGGCGCATTTCGCAGTGGACGATAAGCAACCCGCTCGACCGTCACTGCCAGCAACCCGCTGCCGAGCATTGCCGCCAGAACGACCACCAGCAGCAGCAGGATAGGATTCCAGTCAGGCAGCGCGCCGCCGATATCGAGATGAGTCAAAACCTCGAAGCCGACGACCGCGCCGAACATGAAGATCTCGCTGTGGGCGAAATTGATGAATTTCAACACGCCATATACGAGCGTATACCCCAGCGCGACCATCGAATAGACAAAACCGATGCTGATGCCACTGATGATCATGCCGGGAAGCTGGCGCGAAATTTGATCCGCCAGAAAGATGGGGGCTTTGGGGTTCGGCTGGGGGAAAATCACCGAGGTAAAATACGCGATCGCGGTCAGAATGACGGCGATCCCGATGATGAAAACGAGAATCTGCAAAACCGGGTAAATCAGAAATCGGTAAGCCCAATTTCCACTTACGGGCGGAGTCGAAAACCACTCGACGAACCCCGCCAAAGAATTCCTGGGACGTTCCGCTAGCTGCATAAGCCGCCCCCACCTGCAGTTGCGCAAATTGTGAATTAGGGCGGGTTTATTCAACCCGCCCCAGGATGATAAGGCTATATTTCGGCGCTTGCGCGCCCCGTATTACGAGCCGGCAGCGACGCTTAGCTGCTCGCCTCTTCGGCGGCGTACAGCGGCGACGGAATCTGAATCTGGGAGATGACGGTGTTGTTGCCCCACTCCGCCGGGTCAGCCGATGCGACTTCGAAAATGAAGAAGTTCGCCAGCTCGCGGTCACCATGATCATCGAACGTAATCATGCCGGTCAGACCGTCGTATTCGGTGGTCGCGCGGACTTCAGCCGCCACCGCTTCACGGGTGGGGATTTCGCCGCCAGCCGCTTCGACAGCGCGCTCGATCGCGGCGAGAATGATACCGGTCGAGTCGTAGGACTCCGCGCCGTAGGTCACCGGCGGCTCGCCGAACTTCTCGGTGTAGCTGTCAACGAACGCAGCCGAGTTCGGGAACGCCGAGACAGGACCACCTGCCGACGTATAATGCACGCCGACGACTGCCGTGCCAGCCAGTTCGGCGAAGTCGGGGGCGTCGAGACCATCGGGACCCAGGAATTCGCCGGTGTAGCCCGCTGCGTAAAGCTGGTTGACGAACACGCCAATCTGGTTGTAGATGCCGCCGAAGTAGACCACGTCCGGCGACAGCGCCAGGATCGGCTGGATGATGCCTTCAAAGTTCGAGGTTTCTTCCGTGCCTTCGAAGCCGAGGACGGTGATGCCCGCCGCCTCGATGTTGTCGCGGAAGAACGATGCAACGCCCAAGCCGTAGGCGGTGGTGTCGTTCAGAACGTAGGCGGTGGTGTAACCGCGCTCGACAGCGAACTGCGCGCCCACTGCGCCCTGCGCGTCGTCACGACCGCACACGCGGTTGACGGTCGGCAGTTCGCGGTCCGTGATCAACACATTGGTGTTGGCGGGCGAAACCATGACGAGGTTGTTCTGGTTGTAGACTTCCGACGACGGAATGGCGACACCACTGTTCAGGTGACCAACCACGCCGAGGATCGCCGCATCGGCGACCATCTGCTGAGCGTTGGCAACGCCCACGTCCGGGGTCGCCTGATCGTCGAACGGCACGAACTGCAGGTCGAAGCCCATATCACGCAGCGACCCACCCAGTTCTTCAATCGCCAGCTCGGTCGCATTACGGATACCGATGCCCAACTGCGACTGACCGCCCGACAGCGGGCTTGCTGAAGCGATCTTGATGACCTTTGCCGCCTGCGCCTGAACCAGCGACGCGCCAAGTGTCATCACCAACACGAGCACAAGTACAATCATCGAAAGTCGTTTGCTATTCATACCAGCCTCTCCAATGTACATAACACACACTAAGTGTAACTTGCCGCCACCCTGACCCATTGGTCAAGCCAACTGAACAGTCCGCTCCGGTTTTGGATAGAGGCAACAAACACAGTATAACAAATCTTACAAAACTTACAAGATAATAGGGCTGTTTTAATATTTACACAAAATGATGTCCGACAAATTGGCGGCACTTCTGCACACGACTTCGCAATCCAGTCCAGAGCGCCCGCGCCCACCCAATTACCCCAGGGCAAACGCATCAAAACCATCATTCGGGCTATAAAACATAAGGGTTTGTAGGGGTGCAGCGTGCTGCGCCCCTACGTTACGGTTGAACCCATATAAGTCGGTGTGAACTTCCTTGAAATCATGATCGAATTTGATGCGTTTACCCTGCCAATTACCCACAAACCAGCGGCAAAATGCCCGATTCGCGGTATAGTATTTCCTACTTACTAAAACCGAAGAAAGGATTTGAAGCATGGCGGATTACAGCCCAAAACCTGAAGACCGCTTTACCTTTGGTTTATGGACGGTCGGGAACATCGGTCGTGACCCGTTCGGCGGACCCGTCCGCAGCCCGATTTCACCGGTCGATATCGTGCATCTGCTGGCGGAAGTCGGCGCGTATGGCGTGAACTACCATGACAACGACCTGATCCCGATTGACGCCACGCCTGCCGAAGCCGACAGCATCTTTCAGACCTTCAAGCAAGCGCTCGCAGAGACCGGCATCAAAGTCCCGATGGCAACCACCAACCTGTTCACGGACCCGGCGTTCAAGGACGGCGCGTTCACGTCCAACGATCCCAAAGTACGCGCCTATGCCATGCAGAAAGTCTTGCGCTGCATCGACCAGGGGGTGGAACTCGGCGCGGAAGTGTTCGTGTTCTGGGGTGGGCGCGAAGGCGTCGAGACCGATGCCAGCAAGAAAGCCTCCGACAGCCTGAAGCGGATGCGCGACGCGATCAACTTCTTCTGCGACTACGTCACCAGCCAGAAGTACAACCTCAAGCTGGCGCTGGAACCCAAGCCCAACGAGCCGCGCGGCGATCTTTACCTGCCGACGGTCGGCGCGATGCTCGGCTTCATCGCCACGCTCGATCACCCGGAGATGGTGGGCGTCAACCCGGAAGTTGCCCACGAGCACATGGCGGGGCTGAACTTCATGCACGCCGTCGCGCAGGCATGGGACGCCGGCAAGCTGTTCCACATCGACCTGAACGACCAGATGTTTGGGCGCTACGACCAGGACTTCCGCTTCGGCTCGGCGATGCTGAAGCAGAATTTCTTCCTCGTCAAGTTCCTCGAAGACGTGGGCTACAACGGCAGTCGGCACTTCGACGCCCACGCCTATCGCACCGAAGATTAC
>JADLHH010000182.1 GCA_020848855.1 Anaerolineae bacterium
CCGGCAAGCGCCCAGCGATCCCAGCCGCGATCCGCCGTGACGTGGAGCGTGTGTGTGCCGCTCCCCAGCCCATGCGCGACCGGGACGAGGCTCAGTTTGGGCTGCCGCGTGCCGCTGGTCAGGTTGAGGATGGCGCTGCCTTCGGCATCACGGGGCAGGGCATTGGCGGGCTGCCCGTCGACGGTCGCGTACAGCAGGGCGACGTAATCATCTTCGCGCACTAATAGCGACAGATCGCTGCCCGCATACACAAAGTCAAGCTGGCTGTCCTGCACCCAACCAATATCGGCGCCCAGGTCGCCGAACGTCCATACGCCGGAATAGCGTGCGAACTCGTTCGCCGGGAAGTACAGACCGTTGGTTGCCGTAGTCGGCTGAGTCCGCTGTTCGAGCGCGACATACAGAAGCGTCGGATTGTCGCGCTGGTCGCGCAGGGCAAAGCCCCACTGCGGGTCGAGTCCCGGCGCGTTCGGCTGCCAGTTCTGCAGGATCATCCCGCCAAGCCACGCCCATTCTCGGTCGGCGCGGTCGAGCGCGGCGAGCGTGTAACTTACACGCTGTTCGGCGCTGACGCTGCCCCAGATTGACGACTCGCCCGCCCAGTCTTCGGGCAGGCTGTTCCAGCCGAAAGCGCTCGCCCACAGCGCTTTTCGACCGTCGCCGTTCTGCACCATGATTTCGCGCAGCGCCACAATTCGTGAGAAGTTGAGGACGCTCTCATCGACGGCTCGGTCGTCCGGTGGCGTATCGAAGCCGTAGGGCTTGCCGGCGACAGCGTCCATGTACGGGGCTGCGCCAAGCGCGTACAGGTCGCGCAGGTAGCGAATGTCGCTAATATTGTCCGGTCCCTGTTCGGTTGTTGGGGCGAGCGCGGCGGCGATCACGGTGGCACCGGCATCCGCGCCGTGAATGGCACTGTAGGCTGCCGTCAGCAGCGCCAGGTATTCGACCGGGCGCGGAGGCAGACCGCCCCAGTTTGCGGTCAGGTTCGGCTCATCCCAAACCTGGTAGGTGTCGATCGTCGCGCCGTAGCGTGCAGCGAACGCAGCAGCGAAACGGGCGAAGGCTGCCGGATCGGTCGGCGGCGCGGTAGGCTGGTCGCCTTCCCGTGCCCAATCCGGCGTATTCATCAGCACGGCGACCAGCTTCAACTGCGAGTCGTTGGCGAACGGCTGCACGATGGCATCCCAGCGCTCCCACTGGAATTCGCCGGGCTGCGGCTCGATTTCGTCCCAGCGAAAAAACTGGCGCACCCAGGTGATGTGCGCCAGTCGCATCTGCTCAAGCTGCTCAGCAAGCCGGTTGGGTTCGTACTGCGTCAGTTCAGCGTTGACGCCGAGGCGCGGCATTCGGTAGGGCAGGTTGGCGTCCTGCGTTGGATCGACGTAGCCGCGCAGCGCGTAATCGCGTTCGCGCTGAGTCGCGGCGGCGGTGACGACGCTGCCCGCCAGCACCACCAGCGCGACCGCGATGATCAGAAATTGCCGCTTCATTGCGTCCAGATCGGGATCGTCGCGCCGCGATCCAGCGTCAGTTGGTGCGCCACTGCCGACTCGACATCGACCACCCACAGGTTACCACCGTAGATGAACGCGATCTCCGTGCCGGATGGATTCCACGAGAAGAACGGAGCGGCGGCGGTCAATCCCTGCTGTCCCTGCGGCGGGTAGACGACGCGGGCGTTGCTGCCGTCGCGGTCGGCGACGACCAGATCGTACTCGGCGGATTCGCTGATGCTGTTGGCGAGGTCGCGCGCGCGCAGGTAGGCGATGTAACCGCGCCGGTTGTCTGCATCGCCGCTGAGCGGCGAATATTCCGGCTTCGACCAGATGCCCGCGTTCCTGGCGACCTCAGCTTCAAACGCGCCGCTGGTATTGGTGATGGCGTTGTGGAATGCGGGACTGGTTTCGGCTGGCTCGCTGCCAATAGGCAAGCCGTGTACCGTCGTCAGGAGCAGGCTGTTGTCCGGCGACCACGAGATGGTGGCGCGCCATGACCAGGGCTGGCGCGTGCTGAATACCGGGTAGGTCAGCAGCGTTTGAAACTCGCCGGTTTCGGTGTTGACCAAGCCCATCGAATCGGCGCGCACCCAGGCTAGCTGCTGCCCGTTGGGCGACCACTGGAAGCCCGTTCCCCACCAGCTATACAGCCAACCGCTGGAGCGCTCGACCATCTGGCGGGCGTTGAGCGAGTCGCCGCTATTCGGGTCGATGCGCATCAGCCACAGGTCATTGAACGCCTGCCAACCGGGGCTGTTGTCGGTGATCTCGCCGCTGGAATAGCTGATGGTGTCGCTCTGACCGGGAACCCAGTCGGCATACAGCACGTTCTGCGGGGGCAGCACGACCGGCTGGCTGTTGATATTGGTGGTGTCGCCGATCATCCAAAGCTGGTTGAAATAGGTGGTCGGGTCGTTGGATTTGCGGCTGAACAGAAGCTGACGTCCATCCTGTGAGAGCGAGAACACGCGGTTGTCAAGGTCGCCGGACGTTGTCAGCAGGCGCTTGTTGGTGCTGATGCCGCGCATCACCCAGACGTTGCCGTTGCTGATGTAAGCGAGCGTCCCCTCGATTGGAACCGGGTCAAGCTGCCCGGTCGGACCCACGGAAACGATGGCATCCTGCGGCGCGGTGATGATCGTCGTGCGGATCGGC
>JADLHH010000183.1 GCA_020848855.1 Anaerolineae bacterium
ATCCCTCTCCCCGCCTGCGTGGGAGAGGGACGGCAACCGAAGGTTGCAGGGTGAGGGGCGTTTTGTTAGCTCGGCGGCGCGGATTCGTAGGTGCGGTTCCAGTCGCGCACCGCGTCGAAGACCGGGCGGAAGACGAAATTCGGTCCGATGATCGAATAGGGCACGTTGTCGTTGTCGGCTGCCCAGCCTGCCTGCGGACCGTAGTTCAGGTTCCACAGGAACGCCAGCCACACGAAGTCGGAGTCCTTCATGAATTCCAGCGCCTTGACGGTGTAGTCGCGCTGTTCGTCGAGCGAGTTATCTTCGGCAAAGCCGAAGCCTTCGGGCACGCCGTCCAGCCCTTCCGCCGAAGGCCAGCCGAACTCGGTCACGCACAGCTTCTGGTCGCCGCCCTTGAGCGCGATCTTGCTGGCGTAGGTCGAAAGCGTGCTGCGGAAGCTCCAGCTATGGTGGGGGTTGTCGAATGGACCCCGGAAGATCGCCGACGGGTCGTTGGGGATGGCGTCGTAGGTGTAGTCGGGGCTGACGTTGATGCCGTTGTGATGCGCGCCGACGCAGTCGGTATAGTTGAGCAGCCCAGCATCGAGCATGGCATCCATATACACGAAGTCGTCGTAGGCGCCAACGCCATCGTTCAAGCCGGTCGGCGAGAGCGCGCCGCTGACCACGATCACGCCGGGGTCGACCGCCTTGACCGCCTGATAGGTGGTGCGCAGCAGGCTGACGTAGTTGGCGGCGCTCAGCCCGTTCACGGATGTCCACTCGCGGTCGAGGTTCTGCTCGTTCCACACCTCGACGGCGTGAATTTTGCCGGGGTAGCGCCGCAGCAGCGCGACGACGAAGTCGGCGTAATCCTGAGAATTGGCAGGCGGACCGTGCCGCGTGACATCCGCGCCCGGCTCGCGCGCCCATTCCGGCGCGGTCACGACCGAGACCAGGACTTTCAAACCTTTCTCGGCAGCGGCGGTCAGGTAGGTGTCGGTCTCGAACCAGTCGAAATTGCCCTTCGACTGCTCGATATTTTCCCAGCGCACCTGCTCCTTGACCCACTTGACGCTCAACTGGTTGGCGGCGACATCCGCCCACTGCGCCATGTTGTCGATGCTGACCTGCACCTGCACGCCCAACTGGAAGCGCTTGACATCGACCGGCAGCAGCGTCGGCGTCGGCTGTGGGGCGGTGGTCTGTTCCTGCGTCGCTGCCTGCGCGACCGTCCGCTGAGTCGGCGTCGCGGTGGGCTGAGGTGTGCTGGTCGGCTGCGCCGCGACCGCCGCCGGCAGCGTGCCGGTCGGGATGGCGACGTTGCGCAGCGTATCGCTCGTCGACGTGCCGGTGGTCAGCGAGCCATACGCCGCGTAGATGGCGATGAAGGTGGTGGCGCCCATGATGAAGGTGATGCCCGCCCACAGCAGGGCGAAATTCCTGATCTGCCGGCGAAAGCGTGCTTTGGGTGTCGTCGTTGCCATAAGTGTCCCTTTTCTACCCCTCATCCCGCGCGAACTTCGTTCGCCTACCCTTCTCGTGCTACCTGCGGTAGCATTACGCAGGCGGGGAGAAGGGGAACCACGCCCCTCGCCCCAGTTATGTGGGAGAGGGGCACGACGCGCCAGCGCCGGGGGTGAAGGGCTATTCTCCCGCGCGGCTGCCCGCGCGTCGCCCGCCGGGCAGCCGCCGCCCGGTCGGATCATGGCGTAGCCTGCCATCGGGTCTGTCCCGTAATTCGTGAAATCGACGTTCCAGATGATCATCAGCCGCACGCCGCGCTGCGAGCTGATCGCTGCTGCCTGCGCCAGCCACGCCGCCTGCTGCGCGACGGTCACGTTCGACGCCCAGCCGAAATATGGGTCGAGCGGCGGGTAACCTTCCGGCGTCAGGTAGCCCAGTTCGGTGAAGCACAGCGGCTTCTGCCCGCCGGTGATGCTCTGATACGTGTTAATCATCCCCAGCAGGTAGCGCGTGTAGTAATTATCGCGCGGGTCGCCGCTGGTCTGGTTGGGTGGCACGATGCCTTCATTGTAGTGCGCGCCGACGCAATCTGCCCACTGCAAGCCGCCGGCGTTGACCAGTTCGCGCAGCCAGTTGTCGTCATTCTGGACTCTGCCGGGGAAGGCGGCTTCCGCGCCGGTGGGCGCGGGCGCGGCGGTGATCACCATCACGCCGCCGTTGCGGCTCTTGATCGCCTGATAGGATGCCGACAGCAGCCGGGCGTAATTCGCGCCGCTGATCTGCCCCTGGGGCCATTCGCGGTCGATGTTGGCTTCGTTCCACACTTCGATGGCGTCCGGTCCCAGCGCGGCAACCCCGCCGACGAAGCCGGCGAACTGCTGAATGTAGCCGTCACCGCCGCCTGCCAGATCGTTCGGGTAGCCGACCAGACCGAGCAGAATTTTGAAGCCTGCCCCGTGCGCCGTCGCAATCGGGTCGGCGGCGACCCCCGGATCAGCCCCCGGCGAGTAGCGAAGCTGGATTTTCATCCACGTCATGCCGGCGGCGCGCATCGCGCCCGCTGCCCCGGTTGCCGGGTGGTTGACGTGCCCGCCATATTCGAAACCCCCGGCGATGCTGCCCGCGCCCGGCGCGACGGCAGCCTGCCCCCCACCCGATGGTGCGGCGGCGACCTGCACCGGCACGGAAGTCGGGCGCGGCGTCGGCGTGGGAGTCGAAGTGGGAAGCGGGGTGGGCGTCGGCGTGGGCGCGAAGACGGCGACCGCCGCTCCGCCGCGCTGCGACGCCGATTCGCTGCTGCCGCTGACGACTTCGACGTTGATGGCGTAGTTGCCGTCCGGCGCTTCAATCGTGGCGACCAGCGGCTCGCCCAGCCCGGTCGTCATCTGACCGATGACGCCGTTCACGCCCTGAATCGTCCAGCGCAGCGCCAGGTCGCCCGAAGCGGGCTGCGCCGGAATCTGCACCTTGTAGTTGAGGATCGCGTCGAGCACGCCGTCCGCCAGCCCGCCGCTCATCAGGTCGTCGAAGGCGACCCCGCCGAGCGCGAACAGCAGCGTGCGATCCATGCGATAGCGCAGCGCGTCGGGCGTGGTCAGCCACATACGCGCGACGGTGCTGCCGTTCTCGTCCTGATAATCGAGATAAGTCTGGCTGTTCGCCTCGACGCCGGTCACAGCATGGAAGCCGTCCAACTGCGCCTGCACCTCGAAGCCGGGGTTGATCGTCCCCGATTCCGTTCGTTCGGCGTTCACCTGCACGTCGCCCAGCGCCGACAGCGCCTGATCGTAGCCAATGGTGGTCACGCTGCCGCTGGCTTCGCGCTGCGACAGCGCCGACAGACCGAGCAGCAGCTTGTCGCGGCTGACTTCGCCGACCGCCCAGCGCAGCAGCGATTCGACCGCCGATGGGTTGCCGTCGCCCGCCGCGACAAATTGACGCGGATTCGAGTCGAGGTCAAGCTGCAAATAGGTGGCGGCAGCGCCGAGCGCGCGCCAGTCATACGCGCCGGTATCCCACAGCCCG
>JADLHH010000184.1 GCA_020848855.1 Anaerolineae bacterium
AGGCGACTAAACGGCTCTCCAGTGAACTCCGTGAGCAGAACACACAGCTTCCCTGGCAGATGATGGCAGGGATGCGCGATGTGCTTATCCACGAATACGACAAGGTCGATTCAGGCATCGTATGGGCGACGGCGATGACCTCGATCCCAGCTTTGATCGAAGGCATCGAACCTCTGGTCTCGCAATTGAGCGAAGATGATCAGGAATAGCGCAGCCGGAGACCAGTGAGGTGCTGGGCTGACTGATCGTTCACTCCTGACCAATCTCTGACTACTGCAAATTGACCGTGATGCTCGTCAACGTCACCTGCTGACCGTCGCGGACGACGACCGCGCGGATTTCGGCGCGCCCGTGATAGCCGCTGGTGCCGAGCGTTGCCGACCAGGGCACGACGTTCTGCTCCGCGCCGGTGAGCGTGATCAACTGGCTGTTGAGCACCGTGCCATCTCCGGAGAGCAGCAGGAGCGTGAACTGGTTATCCGCCATGCCGCCCGCCGTCCCGGTCACGGTGATCGGGTCGCCGCTGGCGCTGCTGCCATTGGCGGGCGAGGGAACACCGGCGACGGCGCTGCCGCTGCTCGGCTGCACGGGACTGACGCTGCTCCCCGGCGCGATGATCACGTTGGCGGCGGCGATCACGGCGTCCGTGCCGTCGGCGGTACGGGCGGTGATGCGAATCTGCGCCGCGCCGGTGTAGTCGTTGATGGTGATCGAAGCTGACCAGGGCACGTCGGCGACGTGGTTCGGGTTCCCGAGCGTGATCGTCTGTGCGCCGGTGAGCGCTTCGCCGTCGGGGTCGAACACCTGCATCGTGAATTGATCTTCGGGCAGATTGTGGACGACGCCGCTCACGTACAGCGGCGCCCCGCTGACCGACGCGCCGTTCGCCGGGCTGGTGATTTCGCCGCGCTCACCGGTGGCGGGCGTGGGGAAGCCGCCGTTGGTGGCGAGCGGTTGGGTCGTCGGCGCGGAGTCGCTGCCGAAGGGGGTACGGGTCGCGCCGGGCGTGCCGGCGGACGTAGCGGCGATTCCAGGCAGCGGCGTTACGGTGACATCCGGCGGCAGGATGAGTTCTTCGGTCGCAAGCGGGGTCGCCAGGGCGGTCGGCGTCGCCGGCTGGGTGCTCAGGTTGCAGGCGCTCGCCAGCAGCGCGAGCAGGAACAGGGCGAATTGGCGCATTCGCAACTCCATTTGTAATCTACGTATGTGTTATACCCGGCGGGGCGGGATTTCTCAAGCCCGAAAGAGGCATCTATGGGCTAGGGCACGCCGTGCCTCTACTGCGCTGCGCCCGGTTCAAGTGATCGTCTAAGGGCGGGACTTCAGCAGTTGGTCGCAGAGCGCGCTAAGGACGTTGTAGATGATCGGGCAGAGGCTCGCGCCGTCGATGGTGTCCGCCAGTGTCCAGCGGAAATCGGGCGTGAAAGCGGGGTAGGCGCGGCACGAATCGGGGCGGTGTGCGTAGACCGAGCACAGATTGCCATCGAGGAAGGCGCACGGGCGCTGCCGGAACTTGCCCCATTCCTCGACAGCGTCGGCAGGTTCGACATAGCGGGTCTGGATTTCCTCCAGCGGGATCATCAGCCCGGCGGCGAGGCGGCGGGCATCGTCTTCGACCAGATACACGTCGAGGCTGCGGCAGCAGTTGGCGCATTTGGTGCAGTCGATGGCGGCGACGATGGGCGCGGCGGTCGCTTCGACGAAGGCGTCGAGCTTCGCGTCGTCGAGCGTGCGGCGGCGTTCGAGCATGAGGCGCAGCAGCTCAAATTCGGCGCGGCGCTGCGCCGCCAGCCGGCGGATCTCGTCCAGATCAGTGATCGGTTCGGGCATGGAGCGAACGCCTCTCGGTACAGGAAGATTCTACTATGGGATTCCGGCAGGCGTTAACGCAGTCGAGAGCGAGGTTCTCACATATAATAGGCTTAAAGGCAAGAATTGAACCAAAGAGGCACGCGATGTTTCCTGGTGAAGACTTACTGCAAGAGGGGATCGCCGCATTTCAGGCGGGCGACCGGGCGAAGGCGCATGAACTGCTTTCCGAGGTCGTGAAAGTTGACCCGGAGAACGAGCAGGCATGGTACTACCTCGCCGCGTCGGAGAGCAACCCGGCGCTGCGCAAGCAGTATCTTGAGCAGGTTTTAGAGATCAACCCCGGCAACGCCAAGGCGCGCGAAGTGCTGGATCGCATTCGGGCGCGCGAAGCCGACAGCGCCCCCGCCGAGCCGACGCCCGCGCCGCGTTCGTCGGGGAGTTCGCACGCGCGGCTGCGCTCGCTTGATCCCGCGATGGACGTGCCGGGCGCGGTGATTGATGAGCCGGGCAGCTTCCGAATTCCGGTTCGCATCCCCGGCGCACCGGAGCGGACGACGTGGGAACGACTCGCCCGTGACGGCGTCGCGCTGCTGCGCACGGGACTCGACGCCGTGCTGCGCAAGCCGGGCGTTTACGAGGACGAAGTCTCGCGGGCGACGTGGTGGCGCTTCTGGCTGATCGCCGGAGCGTCGGCGGTCGGCAGCGCGATTCTGTCGATCTTCAACGCGCTGTTCCTGCAGGTGCGTTTTTCCACCTCGCTGTTCAACATCGTCGCGGTGCTGCTGACGCCGTTCTTCTTCGTGCTCATTTCGCTGATGACGCTGTTCGTCGGCTGCTACGCTTCCCACCGCTGGGCGCTGACGCGGGGCGGCAACGGCTCGCTGGTGAGCCATTCGTATTCGGTGGCGCTGATCCTCGCGCCGGTAACGTTGATCAACAGCGCGATCAGCTTCGTGTTCAACCTGCTGGGCATCCCAACCGCGCCGTTTACGCTGATCATCAGCCTGTGGGCGCTGGTGGTGATCGCCGACGGCTTCGAACGACTGCACATTTTCAGTGACCCGAATCAGAAGTGGATCACGGCGGTCATCATGATCGTGGCGCAGTTCGTGGCAAGCCTGATTCTGGGGCTGCTGCTGGGCGGGCTGATCGTGCGGGGGGCGCTGCCGTTCGCGCTGTAATGCCGTCCGATAAATGAGAATCTGGTAGGGGGCGCAGCACGCTGCGCCCCTACGTTTTTATTTCGCCAGTTTCGCCAGCCGTTCGCCGACCTGCCGCAGCATGTCGTCGGACTTGCAGAAGGCGAAGCGCGCCTGCGTGCTCGCCATGTAAGCATGACCGGTGCTGTAGAAGAACGTCGGCGGGATGCAGGCGACGCCAATTTCGCTGGTGAGGTGGCGGGCGAAGTCGATGTCGTCGCCGTCGAACACGTCAGCGAAATCCGCCATGACGAAGTACGTGCCTTCTGGCTGGCGCGCCTTCAAGCCGGCGCTGTTGAGCGCGATCATCATGAGGTCGCGCTTGGCGGTGTACATCACCTGAAAATCCTCGGAGTACGTCCCCGGCAGGCTGAGCGCGTAGGCGGCGGCTTCCTGCGCCGGGTGGTTGACGGCGAAAGTCACGAACTGGTGCGCCCGCCCGACGCCCGTGACTAAATCGGGCGCGCCGTACACCCAGCCAATCTTCCAGCCGGTGACGCTGTAGGTCTTGCCGAGGCTGCTGACGGTGACGGTGCGTTCGAACATGCCCGGCAGCGTGGCAATCGGGATATGGCGCGCTGAGTCGAAGGTCAGATGCTCGTATACTTCGTCGGCGATGACGGTGACATCGTGCTCCTTGCACAAGTCGGCGATCAGCGTGAGTTCGTCCAGTGTGAAGACACGCCCGGTCGGGTTGTGCGGCGTATTCAGGATGGTCGCCCGCGTTTTGGTGTTGAACGCCTGGCGCAGTTCGTCGGGGTCGAGCGTCCAGTCGGGCGGGTGCAGCGGCACGTAGACGGGAGTCGCGCCCGCCATCGTGATGTTGGGCACGTAGCTGTCGAAATACGGCTCGATGACGATCACCTCGTCGCCTTTATCGACCAGCCCCAGCACCGACGAGAAGATCGCTTCGGTCGCGCCTGCCGTGACGACCACGCCCGCGTTCGGATCAATGTCGAGGTTGTAGAAGCGGCTGGCGTGGTTGGCAATCGCCTGTTTGAGTGACGGCGCGCCGGGTCCCGGCGCGTACTGGTTGCGGTCGCCCGCCTGGAGCGCGCGCACCGCCGCCGCGATCACGTCGCTGGGGCCGTCGAAATCCGGCTTGCCCTGACCAAGATTGAGCGCGTTGTGCTGCTGCGCCAGCGTGTTGATTTCGGTGAAGATGGTTGTGCCGAAGTCGGCAACTCGGTCGGACATTTTCGACATGGTATCGCTCCGTTACTGCGTCGAGGTAATGGTCGCGCGGGCTGCGGTGGCAAGCTGGTCGACCCGTTCATTGAAGGTATCGCCCGCGTGCCCGCGCGTCCAATGCCAGTGAATATCATGCTGCCGGTTCAGGTCGTCCAGCCGCATCCACAAGTCCTGGTTGAGCACCGGCTTTTTGTTGGCGGTGCGCCAGCCGTTTTTGCGCCACGTCCTGATCCACTCGGTGATGCCGTGCCGCAAATACTGCGAATCGGTGTAGAAATCGACTTCGCAGGGGCGGGTGAGGGCTTCGAGCGCGCGGATAGCGGCGGTCAGCTCCATCTGGTTGTTGGTGGTCACGGCTTCCGCCCCGCTGATTTCCTTCTGGACGCCGTTGTAAATCAGAAGCGCCGCCCAGCCGCCGGGTCCGGGGTTCGGCTTGGCGCCGCCGTCGGAATAAATCGTAACTCTATCTGTCAAGAGTAATCCCAATGGGTAGGGGCAGACACATGGGTCTGCCCAAAAAGGGCGCACACACGGGTGCGCCCCTACATTGCTGTTTGGCTCAGTTCAGGAACTTGCGCAGGACGGTCTGCAAGATGCCACCATTGCGATAGTACTCGACCTCGACTTCGGTATCGACGCGCGCCGTGACGGTGAACGTTCTGGCGCTGCCGTCGGCGGC